>NZ_JBKORL010000074.1:0-171671 GCF_047314525.1 Shewanella sp. BJSY2023SW007
ATATGGCGGAGGAGCAGGGATTTGAACCCTGGATGGGCTATAAACCCATGCCGGTTTTCAAGACCGGTGCATTCAACCACTCTGCCACCCCTCCGAACGCTGCAAATACTATAGCGAGGATATGAGACTGTAAAGCAGAAAATGTCACAGCCTTATCTATTTGCTCAATCTGCACTCAGTCTTTGGGCGTTTCTTCTGCATGCAGTGCCAAACGCGCCGGATCCGGCTTGGTAAAACCTGCCCTCACCTGCGACCAGTCGGCAAACTGACGCAGTTTATAACCAGCCAATACCAGCACACTGCAACCCAGGATCCCCCAGGCAATCGCAGTTTCCCCGGCCGAGGCCCACACAGCAACCAGACTTGATGCTCCGAATGCCAAAGTTATCTGTAAAAAATTTTGCAGCCCGGCCGCTTTGGAGGCGCACTGACTGAAATGTTGCAGCGCACTGTTAACCACTATCGGATAAATGGCACCATTGGCCGCGGCCAGCACAGAAAATGCAATAAGCAATGGATAGATTGTTTGCGCCTTGAATACCAAAGTCGCCAAGGCTATCGCCAACACACATAGACCAAACAGCGCCAGTAGAAATTTAAGTGTCATCTCGCTGCCTACCCGGCGGATAAGCAACTTACTGGCATAGCCGCCGACGATAAACATGATGGTTTGCGGAATAAAGCTTAAACCTATGGCGTCTGCCTCATAGCCGTGCTGCTCCATCACAATCGGCCAAAGTGTCAGGTAGGCGAAGAAAGCCCCTGAACATGCACCATAGATGAGCACATTGCCCAAATAACCCGTGTTGTTGAAAAAGGTCTTGTAAGCCACTTTTGCTTCAGCTTTGGCAGCACTCTCGCTTGCCGGCTTAACCAACACCATGGTCAGTGCCATCAATGCCAGCGCCGTCGCCGCCAAAATGAAAAATATCGCTTCCCAGCCCAGATGCCCAAGCACCTTGGCACCGAGAATAGGCGCCAATGCCGGTGACAAGGCCACCAAAGGCATGATGTTGGAGAAGATGCGCTGCGAATCTTTGGCATCATACTGCTCTACCACCAAAGCCTGCCAGATAACTGCCGCGCTGCAGACGCCAATCGCCTGGAAGAAACGGGCGCAGTTGAGCATGATGATATTGTCACTGAAACCTATACTGACTGTTGCCAGGGCGAACAGTGCCAAACCACCGAGCAGTGAATTACGTTTACCGAAACGCTGCACCAAAGGGCCGTAGAGCAGTTGCCCCAAGGCCAATCCGGCCAGGAAAGAGGTCAAGGACATGGCTACCTGAGAAGCGCTGGCATCAAGAGAGCTTTCAATTGCTTTGAATGCTGGGAGATACATGTCGGTCGCGATGAAAGCCAACATGCTCAGAAGCGCGAGATAGCATAAAAACATGAAATATTTAAGAGTCATATACAACCTGATTACAACTTAAGACAAAAGTAATATGAATACTGGTGCAGTCTAAAGTCTTGCTCAATCGAGGTGAAACGTTTATTTTTGACTTGTGTCTTCAAATATTCTCACAGCAAGGGATCGCCATGCTTTCTGAACAGTCGTTACAACTTATCGATATTGTTTCTCACCTTGGCAGTTTCACCGCCGCAGCCAACAAGCTGCATAAGGTGCCCTCCGCCGTGAGTTATGCCATTAAGCAGATTGAGGAAGAGTTGGGGGTTGTGCTGTTTGAGCGTCATCACCGCAGCGTCAGTTTGACGCCCGCCGGGGCTCACTTCGTCAAGGAAGCCAGGATCATGCTCAAGCAACTGGACGATCTGAAACGGGAAACCCAGCGGGTGGCCAATGGTTGGCAGCCGACACTGTCCATCGCCCTGGATAATATTGTCAGGGCCGACAGGATCAGTGTACTGATTGCCGACTTCTATCGTCACTTCACCGACGTGGAACTGATCATTCGCATTGAGGTGTTCAACGGTGTTTGGGAAGCCTTGTCTACCGGGCGCAGCGATGTTGCCATAGGTGCGACCACTGCCATTCCGGTCGGCGGCGCCTACCATCACAGAGACATGGGCGACATCGAGTGGGCATTTTTGGTGAGCAAGTCTCACCCATTGGCGGCCATCGACCGGCCACTGGAGGATGAAGAGCTCAGGCCCTTCCCTTCCATTTGCCTGGATGACACGTCAAGAGAGATCCCCAAGCGTCACACCTGGTTGCTGGATAATCAGCGCCGCTTGGTGGTGCCGGATTGGATCCGTGCCATCAACTGTTTCCGCGAAGGCTTGGGGATAGGCTATATGCCGGTGCACCTCGCCAGCCCCTTTATTCGCGCCGGTGCCCTGGTGGAAAAACAGTTGGCAACGCCGTTACCGGCCAGTTCCTGCTGCCTGGCATGGAATGCCAACAAGATGTCACCGGCACTTAAATGGGTGCTCGATTATCTGGGCGATACCGAAAAACTGCACAGAGAATGGCTCGCCTGACTTTAATTCATAAAAGATTCAGTGTTTAATGACACAATTCTTAATAGGAAAACGACAGCGGAACCTAATAAGGTTTAAGCTGCTCTAACATGGAAACTAGCCGGGCCATTAACCCTGGCTATGTCAAGTCAACCTTCGGAGAAGCAAATGACTCAGCAAACCCTTTATTCGAGCCAAACTTCCACTATGGAAGTGAACAAAATGCTCAGAAACACCTACATGCTGCTGGCAATGACCATAGGGTTTTCAGCCGTATGTGCCGCCATCGCCATGGCTATGGGTATCGGCCCCATGATGTCACTGGGACTTTCCATCGGTGGCTTGGTGTTGCTGTTCGTTACCCTGAGAAAAGCGGAATCTGCCGCCGGGATCTTTTGGGTATTTGCCTTTACCGGTATGGAAGGCGCGTCTCTGGGTTATATCCTCAATCATTACGCCGGTATGAGTAACGGCCCTGAGCTGATTATTCAGGCCTTTGGTCTGACATCAGCCATCTTCGTCGCCCTGTCGGCCTATGCCGTGACCACCAAGAAAGATTTTTCCTTTATGCGCGGCTTCTTGATTGCCGGTCTGGTGGTCGTCATTGCCGCTGCGGTGATCAATATCTTTGTCGGTAACGGCGCGGTATTTATGGCTGTCAATGCGGGTATCGCCCTGCTGATGACAGGTTTTATCCTGTTTGATACCAGCCGTATCGTTAATGGTGGTGAGACCAACTATATCCGCGCTACCATTGCCTTGTACCTGGATTTCCTCAACCTGTTTATCAGCCTGCTGCACCTGATGGGTGTTGGTGGCGATGACTGATCCCCACGGGATGGAAAATAGGTTAAAATGGCCCTAATTCAGGGTCATTTTTTTTGGTATGAGCAAACTTATTATTATGGTGAATGGCAGTGTCTACGGCCCGACGGCCGGCTTCCATGCACTCAAATATACCCGGGCGGCGCTGCAAGCGGGCCATGAGGTTCACTGCGTATTCTTTTATCAGGACGGCGTGAGCCAGTCCAATGCCCTATGCGCGCCGGCGTCTGACGAACTGGACTTAACTGCCGCATGGCAACAGTTGGCGAAGGAGTGGCAGCTTAATCTGGTGAACTGCGTCTCTGCCGCCCTGCGCCGCGGTGTGCTTTCAGCACAGGATGCCAAGGATAACGCCAAAGCGAGTGCCAATCTGGCCGCGGGCTTTACCATGGGTGGGCTTGGCGAGTTGGTTACCGGGCTTGAAAAGAGTGATCGTCTGGTGAGTTTTTAATGAAGAAAATAGCCATTATTTTTCGCCGGGCCCCCCATGGCTCGGCTTCCGGGCGCGAAGGCCTGGATCTGGCGCTGCTGAGCGCCAGTTTTGAGCAAGAGGTGAGCCTGATCTTTACCGATGAAGGCGTGCTTACGCTGCTGAAGCAACAGCAACCTGAGCTTATCGGCTGCAAGGATTATATCGCTACCTTGGGTGCGCTGCCCCTCTATGACATAGACACAGTGCTGGTCTGCAAACAATCGTTGCAGGAGCTGGGACTTGGCCGCACTGAACTGGTTATTCCTGCCACTATTTGTGATAACGAGCAGATCCGCCAGACTCTGCTGGATGCCGATGAGGTCATGGTTTTCTGATGATATTGCACCAAATACAAACATCGGCGGCGCGCGACACTGCGCTGTCCTGCGCACTGAGATATGCCGGCAAGACAGATGTGTTTCTGTTGGCAGGCGATGCTGTAAACGCCCTGCTGAAACGTCAATGGGCCATGGCGCTGTCCCCTTTTAAAGTTGTGCTGGTGGCCGATGACGTCAAGGCCCGCGGGCTCGAGGACTTTCTCTCCAATTATGAACAGTTGGATTATCCGGCGCTGGTAGCGCTGACATTAGCTCATACAAAGGTTATTTCGTGGTAGATTTCATTCAATTCAATGACAAGCAGATAGCGACTGATCCTCAAGGGTATTTGAAACAAGTTTCAGACTGGACGCCTGAGCTGGCGCCTGTCATCGCCGCAGCTGAAGATATAGAGCTGACAGATGCCCATTGGGAAGTGGTTAACTTTGTGCGGAACTTTTATCTTGAATACAAGACCAGCCCGGCTATTCGGGTATTGGTCAAGGCTATCGGGCAGGCACTTGGACCGGAGAAAGGTAACTCCAAGTACCTCTACACCCTGTTTCCTATGGGGCCGGCCAAGCAGGCCACCAAGATTGCCGGACTGCCCAAACCGGCCAAGTGTATTTAATGCGACTCGATTCTGCACACAAAAAAGCCCCGGTTCTCGGGGCTTTTTACTATGCAGAATAACTATTTTAAATTCTCATATACCAGCATGGCTGCCTTGCCGAGCGTGGCTAAAAACAGGGCAGAAAAAACTGCGATGACGGCCACGTAGGCAAGCCAGCGCAGGTAGCGCTGACCTTTATCCATATGACCTCGCCCATCAACCTATTTTTTCAATGCCGCCCATATAGCTACGCAGTGCTTCAGGTACTGTGACACTGCCATCGGCATTTTGGTAGTTTTCCAAAATGGCCACCAGAGTACGGCCAACCGCCAGCCCTGAGCCATTTAGAGTATGAATAAGCTTGGGCTTGTTGTCGTCTTTGGCGCGATAACGGGCCTGCATACGCCGCGCCTGGAAGTCACGCACGTTGGAGCAGGAAGAGATCTCACGATAAGTTTTTTGAGCCGGAACCCAAACTTCAACGTCGTAGGTCTTGGCGGCACCAAAGCCCATATCACCGGTACACAGGACGATAGTTCTGTGCGGCAGACCCAGCTTCTTCAGTACGTTTTCGGCGTGACCGACCAACTCTTCCAATGCAGCTTCAGAATCCTGCGGCTTCACCAACTGCACCATTTCGACCTTGTCAAACTGGTGTTGGCGGATAAGGCCGCGGGTATCTTTACCGTAAGAGCCGGCTTCACTGCGGAAGCATGGTGTGTGAGCAGTCAACTTGATTGGCAGCTCGGCTTCATCCAGTATGGTGTCGCGGGCCAGGTTGGTCAGCGGCACTTCGGCGGTTGGGATCAGGCTAAGCCCCTGACCTTCCTCTGTGGCAGGTTTGGTGTGAAACAGATCTTCACCAAACTTGGGCAGTTGGCCTGTGCCCTTGAGGCTGGCTTCGTTGACCAGTAAAGGCACGTAGCATTCTGTGTAGCCGTGCTCCTGGGTATGCAAATCAAGCATGAACTGCGCCAGAGCGCGGTGCATACGGGCAATTTGGCCTTGCATAAAGATGAAGCGCGAACCTGTTACCTTAACAGCACTCTTGAAATCCAGTCCTTTGAGCAGTTCACCAAGATCCACATGATCTCTTACCGGGAAGTCAAACTCCCTTGGCGTGCCCCAGCGGCGGATTTCCACGTTGTCGTTCTCGTCTGAACCGACAGGTACAGATTCATCCGGCAAATTGGGAATGCTCATGGCAATAGCGTCCAGCTCTTCAAGCAGTGCACTCAGCTCCTGCTTTTTGCTGTCCAACTGGCTGCCGAGATCGCCTACCTGCGCCATGATTGGAGCAACGTCCTTACCGCGGGACTTGGCTTGACCTATGGACTTGGAGATGGCATTGCGACTGGCCTGCAGCTCTTCGGTTTCCACCTGCAGCGACTTGCGCTTTTCTTCCAGCTTGGTCAGCCTGTCTACATCGAGGATAAAACCACGGGTCGCCAGGCGCTCCGCAGTTGTTGCGAGTTCATTACGCAGATATTTTGGATCTAACATGTCTACTTGTCTTATCAGTTATACACGTGAAAAAATCAGCAGTTGTCCCAGATAAACCATGGCCAGGCACAGTCCCAGGTTCAACGCCACATTCAGAAATGCCTTTAGCAACTCACCTCCCTGTATCAGCAGTAAGGTTTCATTTGAGAAAGTCGAGAAGGTTGTCAGTGCTCCAAGGAATCCGACACCGACCAGCGCCTTGATCTCAGGGCTGATATGACTGAGTTCTCCCAGTGCATAGATCATCCCCATCAGAAATGAGCCAAGTACATTAACAACCAGTGTACCAAAAGGAAAACCACTGCCAAATAGCTGGAGCACAAATATCGATATCAGGTAGCGCAAAACTGCGCCGGTTGCACCGCCAAGGGCGACAACGGTCAGATTAATCATACCTTTTGTTCTCACTTTGGCTATCGAGTTGGCAAAGCTGCGCCAACTTATCGCGGATCCGTTTCTCGAATCCTCGCTCAGTCGGATAATAAAAACGACTCTCGGCCAAGGCTTCCGGGAAATAACATTCGCCGGCAGCGTAAGCATTGGCCTCATCATGAGCATAACGATAGCCTTCACCGGCGCCGATGGATTTCATCAGTTCAGTCGGAGCGTTTCTCAAGTGCATGGGTACAGGCTGCTGGCCGGTTTCCCGGGCCAATTGTCTGGCCGCCTTAAAGGCTGTATACACCGCATTGCTCTTGGGCGCCGAGGCGAGATAAACAATCGCCTGCGCTATGGCGCGCTCACCCTCTGCCGGGCCAACCCGGTGAAAGCAGTCCCAGGCGTTGAGAGCAACTGTCATCGCGGTAGGATCGGCATTACCCACATCTTCAGAAGCTATCGCCAGCAGGCGTCTTGCGACATACAGAGGATCGCAGCCTCCTTCCAGCATGCGACAAAACCAATAGAGCGCCGCATCCGGCGCCGAGCCGCGAATCGATTTGTGCACGGCTGAGATCAGGTCGTAGTATTGATCGCCATTCTTATCGAACCCCGCCAACTGCTCACCGGCCACCTGCACCAGCATAGCCTCGGTAAAACTACCACCATCCGGCAGCATGTCACTCATCAGCTCTACCAGGTTGAGAACCTTGCGGGCATCGCCATCGGCGAGAGTCGCCAACTTGGCCATCAGCTCCGGTGGCATCTGCAACCGGCGTTTGCCTAGGCCACGCTCTTCATCAGCAAGTGCCTGGGTCACTATGGTAGCAATCTCGGCTTCATCGAGACGCTTAATCAGATATACCCGTACTCTGGAGAGCAAAGCATTATTGATTTCAAACGAAGGGTTTTCTGTGGTGGCGCCGATAAAAATCACTGTGCCATCTTCAATAAAAGGCAGAAAGGCATCCTGCTGGCTCTTGTTGAATCTGTGCACCTCATCGACAAACAGCAAGGTGCGCTGGCCGCGCGATTGCGCCACGTTTTTGGCGTGTTCTATCGCCGAGCGGATCTCTTTCACCCCGGATGTAACCGCAGATATTCGCTCCACATGGGCGTTGGCATAATGAGCAACCAGCTCTGCCAGCGTAGTCTTGCCGGTACCCGGCGGCCCCCAGAACATCATGGAATGGGCCTTGCCGGCTTCCAGTGCCAGTCTCAGCGGTTGCCCAGGTCCCAACAGATGCTGCTGACCGACGTACTGTTCAAGCGTCGCCGGGCGCATTCTTGCAGCCAGGGGGCGAAAGTCGGGGGCGAAATCAAAGCTCAGGCTGGACAAGGTTAACCTTCCCGCCCCGGGCGCTGATCGTCAATGGAAACGCCTTCGGGAACCTCAAATTGGAACAGTGTCTTGTCGCTATCTGTCAACGGCTGCTGCCCGCTCAGGTTGAACTGACTGAGATTACCCTGAGTGTCTTTCAGGGCCAGTTGGGTCAGAGTATCATCCTTGAAACAGACGCTGACCTGTTGCACTCCGGCCTCTTCAGTTTTGGGTGCTATCTGGAAACACTCTTTGTCCAGAGTGATGTTATAGCGAGCCCAACTGGTCTCGTCACGGCGCACCAAAAGCGTCATGGGCGAAGCGGCAATGGCATTTTCCAGCGCCAGCACGCTTACTTCCTCGGCGAACGGGTTATAGATCCAAACGTCTTTACCATCTGCCACTATCACAGATTCATCCGGCTGCTGCAGATGCCAGTAAAACCGATTGGGCTGCGCCAAGGCGAGCTCGCCACTGCCTTGTTGAATAAGTTTGCCATTGATATCTGTAACCTGCTGTTGAAAATCGGCTTTCAGACCGGCAATGGCATCTAACTTAGCTTTGAGTTTTCCGGCATCATCGGCCACGGCCGGTAAGCTCATTGCCAGAGCAAGAAACATAACGTTTTTTTTCATCTGTACCTCAAATCTGTCTTATCTTGGCGGCGGTGGCGCCAATACTTCGCGGTTGCCATTATGGCCCTGGGCACTGACCACCCCTTGAAGTTCCATCTGCTCTATGATACGAGCGGCGCGGTTATAGCCTATTTTGAACTTACGCTGCACACTGGAGATAGAACCGCGGCGGGTTTCGGTAACAAAAGCCACGGCTTCATCGTAGAGTGCATCCAGTTCCTCCTCGCCGCCTTCCGGTGCTTCACCGGGCAGCAACACCTGTTCGCCGTCACTGGCACCCTGAAGAATTTCATCAATATATTGAGGTTTACCACGGGCATGCCAATCGGCAACCACGGCATGCACCTCGTGGTCGTCCACAAAGGCGCCGTGAACCCGGTTGGGCACGCCGGTACCTGGGGGCAGATAGAGCATATCGCCCATCCCAAGCAGGGTTTCGGCGCCCTGCTGATCCAAAATGGTGCGCGAGTCGATGCGGGAAGAAACCTGGAACGCGATTCGGGTGGGGATGTTGGCCTTGATAAGGCCGGTAATCACATCCACAGACGGACGCTGGGTCGCCAGAATAAGGTGTATACCGGCAGCGCGGGCCTTCTGGGCGATACGGGCAATCAGTTCTTCCACCTTTTTACCGACTATCATCATCATGTCGGCAAACTCGTCCACGACAACCACGATAGAGGGCAGCTTGTCGAGTTCAGGCGCCGTATCTTCCATGCTTTCGTTGGACTTCCACAGCGGATCACATATTGGCGTACCAGCGGCCTTGGCCTCGGCAATTTTGGCGTTGAAGCCCTTGAGGTTACGCACCCCGAGCGCCGACATCAGTTTGTAACGCCGCTCCATCTCACCAACACACCAACGCAATGCATTGGCTGCCTCTTTCATATCCGTGACCACTTCACACAAGAGGTGCGGAATACCTTCATAGACAGAAAGCTCCAGCATCTTGGGATCTATCATGATGAAACGCACATCTTCAGGGCCGGACTTATACAGCAGACTGGTGATCATCACGTTGACCCCAACCGACTTACCCGAGCCTGTGGTGCCTGCCACCAAAAGGTGCGGCATCTTGGCCAAATCCACCACGACAGGATCGCCTGCAATGTCTTGTCCCAGCACCATGGTGAGATTGGATTTACTGTCCTTGAATGCCTGGCAATCGAGCACATCACGCATAAATACGGTTTCGCGGAACTTGTTGGGCAGTTCCAGCCCCACATAGGCTTTACCCGGAATAACCTCCACCACCCGCACACTTTCGGCCAGCAGGGAACGGGCTAAATCCTTAGATAAGTTGGAAATTTTTGAAGCTTTGACCCCAGGAGCCAAGTCCAGCTCAAAGCGGGTGATCACTGGGCCAGGATAGACTCCGACCACTTGCGCGGTAATATTAAAGTCAGCGAGTTTGCTTTCCACCAAACGCGCCACCTGATCCAGTTCTTCTTTACTGATAGGGTTTTTCTTGCGGTTGGGCACATCCAGCAGCGAGATGCTCGGCAAGGGATCCATGGGTTGTTTATGCTCTTTGGAAGCGCCCTCTTCACCGGGTAAAATAATAATACCGTTTTCAACCCTGGCTTTCTGGGTCTGCAATTGCCGCTCTTTATGGCTGATAGCCCCTGTTGATGCACGCTTGTCGAAGTCGATTGTGTCACTGCCTTCGGTGCTATCTTGCCAAGGCGGCGTGTCTTCAGCATTGCCCGAGGGAATGTCCGCAGCCTTGTCAGCCGCAGTTCCGGCAACGCCAACCGAAAGCACAGGCTCTACCCTGCCCTGACGCTTGGGCTCAGTATCAGTATTCTCATCGGCCAATTCCGCGGCTTCCCGCTCCAGAGTTTGCTGATCCTTTTTACGGAAACGACTAAGGAGTCCAGGCTTCTTGGCGGGCGCCTCTACGACATCTTCATCGTCATTTTCTTCGAATACTTCTTCCAGCTCAACTGTATCGCGTTCACGGCGGAACTTGTCCACTACCGACATAAAGCCGCGGGTATCTTCGGTTTCTTTCGGACCAGACAGGCGTGCCGGCAACTGCTTGAGCTTGCGAAAACACCAGATAGTTGCCAAGCCGGTGAGCTCAACTATGGTAAGCCAGCTTATTCCGGTCAGCAGAGTGAAGCCCGCACCGACAAAGCAAAGCAGCAGCAATGTGGTACCCAACTGGTTGAAGTAAGGCAACATAGCTTGGGCTATCACATCACCGGCCACACCACCGGCCGAAAATTCATAGATATCGCCGGCATTCATACTGGCCAAGGCTGCCAGGCTGAGCACCATCAATAGGAAGCCAATCAAGCGCAAGCCGACCGAGAAGTAATCCACTTCCAACAGTTTGTGAGCACGCCTGAAGATCAACCAACCGGTTCCGGCGATGATGATAGGGATTAGGTAGGCGGTGTAGCCAAAGAAATAGAACAGAACATCGGCCAGCCAGGCACCTACGGCACCGGTGACATTTTCGATCTCCCCTTGATAATTAGACTGACTCCAACCGGGATCGCCCGGATGAAAGCTGCCCAGCGCCAACAGTATATAAATGGCGATCATGCAGCATAGAATAAGCCCCCCTTCCAGCAGGCGTTGCAGGCCGCTGAGGGTTCTGACGCTATTTCCCTGAGACAAATGCGATTTCCATAAGCAAACGAAAAACGGATGGATTTAAGATACCAGAATCATCCTGAATGTGCAGCGAATAAGCCTGCGAAAGCCACTAAAAGCAAGTGGATAGGGAGACTTTGTGTATCAGACTTTCTATTCCGGATTAAAAAGCAAACAGCCGTGGTGAAAAAAGGAGCCAAATTGACTCCTTTTTCGAGGACGGTATCGGGATCAAGCTTCGGCTGAAATACTGATGGCCACTTTACTGGTTTGCTTCACCTCTTCCATTACCACATAGGTGCGAGTATCGGATACGGAAGGCAATTTCAGTAGGGTTTCACCGAGCAACCTGCGATAGGCAGACATATCAGACACCCGGGTCTTGAGCAGATAATCGAAATCGCCTGATACCAGATGACATTCCTGAATATCATCCAAAAGCTGTACCGCACGGTTAAACTTATCAAAGACTTCCGGAGTATCTCTGTTAAGAGTAATCTCAACAAATACCAGCAAGGATGCACCTAAAAAGTGCGGGTTGACCAGTGCAGTATAACCGTTAATGTAACCTTGTTTTTCGAGGCGCTTAACGCGTTCAAGACAGGGAGTTGGACTCAAACCAACACGTTTGGAAAGCTCAACGTTGGAAATGCGACCGTCAATTTGCAGTTCATTAAGAATATTACGATCGATACGATCCAAGTCTTTTACAGGACTCTTTTTATTATTTACCATATTTTTAACCTTGTTTTATCACTAAAACAACATTTAATTTTGCGTATGTCACAAGTTTAGCAGCATAATCTGCCCGGGCAATACTATACTAGACTTTCCTGAATTGATCACGTTCAGGTCACTATAAAATAACAATTATGCCCATTAAAAGTGGGTTTTTTAGTATATTGAGGCTCGAAAATGATAATTGGTGTTCCAAAGGAAATCAAAAACCATGAATATCGCGTGGGTATGGTGCCATCCAGCGTACGCGAACTGACTATGCATGGCCATCAGGTTTTTATCGAAACGAATGCTGGTAATGGGATCGGTTTTACCGATCAGGACTATATCAATGCCGGAGCGTCCATTTTGGACACGGCCGCCGAGGTTTTTGCCAAGGCTGAGATGATAGTCAAAGTCAAAGAGCCACAGGCCGTAGAACGTGCCATGTTGCGCCATGACCAGATCCTCTTTACCTATTTGCATCTTGCCCCCGATCTGCCTCAGACAGAAGAACTGGTCAACAGCGGCGCTGTTTGTATCGCTTATGAAACAGTTACCGATGATCGTGGTGGCTTGCCTTTGCTGGCTCCCATGTCAGAAGTGGCCGGACGCATGTCCATCCAGGCAGGCGCAATGGCGCTGGAAAAATCCATGGGTGGTCTGGGCATGTTGCTCGGTGGTGTTCCCGGAGTTGAGCCCGCCAAAGTTGTGATCATCGGTGGCGGTATGGTTGGAACCAATGCCGCACAAATGGCAGTAGGGATGGGCGCCGATGTTGTGGTGCTAGATCGCTCCATCGACGCGCTGCGTCGTTTGAATGTACAGTTCGGCTCCAAGGTCAAGGCTATCTATTCTACGGCCGACGCCATTGAGAAACATGTACTGCAAGCCGATCTGGTCATTGGTGGCGTATTGATCCCCGGGGCAGCTGCGCCGAAACTGGTTACCCGAGAACATATCAAGAAGATGAAGCCAGGTGCCGCGATAGTGGATGTTGCCATAGATCAGGGGGGCTGTGTGGAAACCTCTCATGCCACAACTCACCAGGATCCTACCTATATTGTCGATGATGTAGTGCATTACTGTGTAGCCAATATGCCTGGTGCCGTGGCGCGTACTTCGACCTTTGCCCTGAACAACGCGACCCTGCCCTACATTCTCAAGCTGGCCCGTCTGGGTTACCGCGACGCGCTCTTGTCTGATAAGCACTTACTGAATGGTCTTAACGTGATGCACGGTAAGATCACCTGTAAAGAAGTTGCCGAAGCCCACAATATGGCTTATACCGCAGCCAACGAACTGTTACAGTAAATAAATTCATTACTAGGTTAAAGGAGCCTTTTGGCTCCTTTTTTTTCGATTAAACCAATCTGGAAGATTCTGTTCCAAGCGCTTTACCCTTTGGGGGAAATTACCTACAATCGCTGCTATTTGCCAAGGCACGGAGAGAATAAAATGAGCCAAGCCAAACATTGTAACCTACTTATCTTGGGGTCTGGCCCCGCCGGCTATACCGCAGCCGTTTATGCTGCCCGCGCCAATCTTAATCCAGTGATGATCACTGGTATCCAACAGGGTGGACAGTTAACCACAACGACCGAAGTCGAAAATTGGCCCGGCGATGCTGAAGGCCTGACAGGCCCGGCGCTGATGGAGCGGATGCAAAAGCATGCCGAGAAGTTTGATACCGAAATCATCTTCGACCATATCAATGAAGTTGACCTGCAGCAGCGCCCTTTCACCTTGAAAGGTGACAACGGTGAATACACCTGTGATGCGCTGATCATAGCCACAGGCGCCTCGGCCAAGTATCTCGGCCTGCCATCTGAAGAAGCCTTCAAGGGACGTGGTGTATCTGCTTGTGCCACCTGTGACGGTTTCTTCTACCGCAACCAGAAAGTGGCGGTTATCGGCGGTGGGAACACAGCTGTGGAAGAAGCGCTCTATCTTTCCAACATAGCGGCTGAAGTGCACCTGATCCATCGCCGTGACAGTTTCCGCTCTGAGAAAATTCTCATCGATCGTCTGATGGACAAAGTCGAAAACGGTAATATCATTTTGCACTTGGATAAGACATTGGATGAAGTGACCGGCGATGCCATGGGCGTGACCGGACTCAAGATGAAGAGCACCAAAGACGGCAGTATTTCCGATTTGGAAGTGGCCGGGGTGTTTGTCGCCATTGGCCACAGCCCCAACACAGGCATTTTCGAAGGCCAGTTGGAGATGAATGGCGGCTATATCAAGGTTGAAAGTGGCCTCAACGGCAATGCCACCCAAACCAGCGTCAAAGGCGTATTCGCCGCTGGCGATGTGATGGATCAGCACTACCGCCAGGCTATCACCTCAGCCGGAACCGGTTGTATGGCGGCTCTGGATGCCGAGCGCTTCCTGGATGCCCAGAAATAAGCTCTGCCGATATACTGAAAAAGCCAGTCATTGATGACTGGCTTTTTTGTTTAAGACATTGAAATATAGACAAATCACAGGCATGAAAAAAGGGACCTAAGGTCCCTTTTTAACAGCTACTACAACTTATCTCCAGAGAGATTAGTTTGCCAGTGCTTCCTTCGCTTTTTCTACCAGAGTAGCAAACACTACTTTGTCGAATACAGCGATGTCTGCCAAAATCTTACGATCGATTTCGATAGACGCCTTTTTCAGACCGTTGATGAAACGGCTGTATGAAAGACCATTCTGACGAGAAGCCGCGTTGATACGTGCAATCCACAGTTGACGGAATTGACGCTTCTTCTGGCGACGGTCACGGTAAGCATATTGACCTGCTTTAGTTACTGCTTGTACCGCTACACGGAAAGTACGTGAACGGGCACCGTAGTAACCTTTGGCAAGTTTAAGAACTTTCTTGTGACGAGCTCGTGCTGTTACACCACGCTTAACTCTTGGCATTTTTCAATTCCTCCTAATTAAGCGTATGGCAGTTGGCGTGCGATCATAGGCACGTCAGCTTTGGCAACTAAACACTTGGCGCGCAGATGACGCTTACGCTTGGTGCTCTTCTTGGTCAGGATGTGACGCAGATGGGCTTGCTTACGCTTGAAACCATTGGCGGTTTTCTTAAAACGCTTCGCTACACCCTTGTCGGTTTTCATTTTAGGCATTACTAAAACTCCGCATTGGGACATTAATAAAACGCAAGGCGAGCAAAGGCCCGTAGACCTTTGCTACTTTTCAGGGTTGCCCTGCTATTTCTTCTTGGGCGCCAGCACCATGATGGCTTGTCTACCTTCCATTTTCGGGAAGGATTCAACAACCGCATACTCTTCCAGATCGGCCTTGATACGGTTCAGAAGATCCATACCCAGGTTCTGGTGTGCCATTTCGCGTCCGCGGAAACGCAGCGTAACTTTCGCTTTGTCTCCATCTTCCAGAAAACGAATCAGGTTGCGTAGTTTTACCTGATAGTCGTTTTCATCAGTACCAGGGCGGAATTTAACTTCCTTCACCTGGATCTGTTTCTGCTTCTTCTTCTGTTCTTTCTGGGCTTTTGCCTTATCGAACAGATACTTACCGTAGTCCATGATACGGCATACAGGCGGCTCAGCATTAGGACTGATCTCAACCAGATCCAGACCTGCCTCATCGGCTACTTCCTGAGCCTCTTTGATGCTGACGATACCAATGGCTTCACCATCAACGCCATTCAAACGTACCTCAGGTACGCCGGTAATTTCTTCATTAATTCTATTCGGGGCCGCCTGACGGCCTGCTGATTTTTTGATCTTTATGACCTAATCCTCCAACAATTCAAGACTACGGAGTGAAATTTGTTGCTTAACCTTAGCGGCGAAATCATCGATTCGCATCTTGCCTAAGTCCACCCCGTCTCGGGTACGCACAGCGACTTCCCGATTTTCCATCTCCTGATCACCTATGACCAGCAAATAAGGAACCCGCCTCAAAGTGTGCTCGCGTATTTTAAAGCCTATTTTTTCATTCCTCAAGTCTTTAGAGGCACGTATGCCCTGTTCCTTGAAGAATTCGACTACTTCTTCAACATAATCAGCTTGTTTGTCTGTTATGTTCATAACAACAACCTGCACAGGTGCCAACCAGGTTGGGAAGCGACCGGCGAACTCTTCGATGAGAATACCGAGGAATCGCTCCAAAGAGCCCAAAATCGCACGGTGGATCATTACCGGAGTCTGACGGCTATTGTCTTCGGCGACATAGGTCGCGCCCAGGCGTCCTGGCAAAGCGTAGTCAAGCTGCACTGTACCGCACTGCCAGGCGCGGTCCAGGCAGTCGTGCAGAGTGAACTCGATTTTAGGACCGTAGAAGGCACCTTCACCTGGCAGTATTTCAAATTCAATATCGTTGCTGCGCAACGCTTGTTTCAGAGCTTCTTCTGCCCTGTCCCACATGGCATCGTCACCGATACGCTTCTCTGGACGGGTAGAAAGCTTAACCACGATATTACTGAAGCCGAAAGTGGAATAGGTGTCGTACACCATCTTGATACACTTGCTGACTTCGGATTGCACCTGCTCTTCAGTACAGAATACGTGCGCATCGTCCTGGGTAAAACCACGAACTCGCATCAGACCGTGCAAGGCACCCGAAGGCTCGTTACGGTGACAACAGCCAAATTCAGCCATCCGCAGCGGCAGATCGCGATAGGACTTGAGTCCTTGGTTGAAAATCTGTACGTGGCCGGGGCAGTTCATCGGCTTGATGGCGTATTCGCGGTTCTCACTGCTGGTTGTAAACATCGCCTCGGCGTATTTATCCCAGTGACCGGAGCGTTCCCACAGCACACGGTCCATCATCAGAGGCCCCTTCACTTCCTGATAGTCGTACTGGCTCAGCTTCTGGCGAATAAAACGCTCAAGCTCGAGGAATACGCTCCAGCCATCATTATGCCAAAACACCATGCCCGGCGCTTCTTCCTGCATGTGGTACAGATCCAGCTGCTTGCCGATTTTACGGTGATCACGTTTGGCTGCTTCTTCCAGACGAGTCAAGTGAGTCTTGAGCGCTTTCTTGTCGGCCCACGCAGTACCATAAATACGCTGCAACATCTTGTTGTCTGAGTTACCGCGCCAGTAGGCACCGGCAACATTCATCAGCTTAAAGAAATGGCAAAAACGCATGTTGGGCACATGGGGACCACGACACATGTCTGTGTATTCTTCGTGGTGATACAGCGCCGGGGTGGCATCACGGCTAATGTTTTCATCCAGGATCGCCATTTTGTAAGGCTCGCCGCGAGACTCAAAAGTATCACGGGCTTCCTGCCAACTAACCACGCGCTTGACCACGTCATAGTTGGTCTTGGCCAGTTCCAGCATGCGTTTTTCCAGCTTTTCCAGATCTTCCTGGGTCAGTTTATGCTCCAGGTCGATGTCATAGTAGAAGCCGTTATCGATAACAGGACCAATCGCCATCTTGGTTTCAGGCCACAGTTGTTTGATCGCATGACCCAACAAGTGTGCGCAAGAGTGACGAAGGATTTCCAGCCCTTCTTCATCTTTGGCCGTGATGATCGACAGTTCTGCATCTGTTTCGATCAGATCACAGGCATCTTTTAACTCGCCGTTGACTCGTCCGGCAATACAGGCTTTCGCCAGACCAGGACCAATATCAGCAGCAACATCGAGTGTAGAGACTGGGTTGGCAAACTCGCGTTTGCTCCCATCGGGAAGTGTAATTACAGGCATGAAAATTCCTTGTCCAGTGGTGACCCACACGTAGGGCCACTTGGCTATCAATGATAAAAATGTATGTTAGCCCTTGGGTTAAGGCAGTACAGGAGCCTTAAGGTCTCCGCCGGGCAGACTGGTAATTTTACGGGATAAGACCCGGCCCACGCAACCCAAAAACGTTCAATGAATAAGCTTTGGCTCACAGGCCGGGGCTATACTTACTGTATGTTGCAGGCTTGGGTTCTATCGTCCAAAGGCATGGCGCTAGACGGCAGAGGAGGAAACTATGCAACTCAAAAGTCAAACCATTTGTTGCCCCCATTGTGGCCACCATCAAAAAGTAGAACTCGATGCCAGCGGCGGCGATCAGGAGTTTTACAATGATTGTCGGGTATGCTGCAACCCCATCCACATGAGGCTGCACATCAATGACCAGAGGCATATGATAGAACTGTACGTCGATGGCGATGACGAACAACTCTACTGAGAGCTACCACATAAGATCGTCCGGAATAACATAATCTGCGTAAGGATCATCTTCGTCCGTAACTTGCGCGGCGTTGTTCTCGGCCTGCCACAAATAGCCACACCAGGCCGGCACCAACAGATTAACCCGCTCGGCGAGTTTATGAGGCACCAGATAGCTGCTTTGCTCAATTCGCACTATCCCCAAGCGGCCACCAAGTAGCTGATTCTGGAGTTTCTCATTGATATACAAAGGGTATATCTTGTTCTCCAACGTATAGTTGAACTTGATTTCGCCATCTTTCGGCAGCGCCACCGCATTTTGCTTAACTTCGGTGACCAGACCACGAACCAAACCTTTCTCTGTGGCCTCGGCAAAGCGTTGTTCGTTGAGTGCCTTGTCCTTTTCTGCCTGCTGCTTTTTCTGCTGAGCAATTTGCGCTTTCAGCTCGGCTGAGCCGTCATCGATATTGGACTTACGGTTACGTTTCTTCTGGGTTTTGACATCGCGAACTTTTTGCTTGCTGGCGAGACCCGCCTTGAGCAACTGTTCCTGTAATGCGTTTGCCATTTTATAATCTCTCTCTTGCTACTTACTTGATTCTTGCTTTGCTGCCAGTGCTCCGAGCTGACTCATAGCCGCACTAGCACCGCCAAGCGACCAACCGCCGTCAACCGGCAATACGGTTCCAGTAATATAAGAAGCCATTGGCGAGGCGATAAAGAGTGCGGCATTGGCTAAGTCTTCCCCCTCACCATTGCGTTTTAACGGTACACTTTCGGCCACCTGTTGCTGCAATTGCGCCGACGGCGCCAAACGATTGAACCCTTCGGTACCGGCAATCGGCCCGGGAACCAGGGAGTTTATCCGAATACCCTCTGGCCCCCATTCCAAAGCCAGGGTGCGGGTCAACATATCAACGCCCGCCTTGGCGGCGCAAACGTGGATCTGCATCGGCATGGCAATATACGCCTGCGGCGCCGAAATTTGAATAATGCTGGCGCCAGGGCGCTTAAGCATGGGATAGGCTTGCTTCAACACCTGAAAACTGCCCAGCAAATCGATATCCATGACAGATTTAAAACCGTTGGCACTGAGCTTGGCGGCACTGGCGGGGAAATTGCCGGCTGCGCCACTGACAAGCACATCGATATGCGGGAAACTCTGGGCCAAGACGGTAAAGCCTTGCTCGAGTGCCGGTAAATCCCTGACATCGAAGCTCAGGCCCAGATGTTGACCTTGTGGATTGGCTTCATTCAATAACGCCACCGCGACTGCCACTTTTTCCGGGTTACGGCTGGCAACCGCCACATGGGCACCGGCAACCGCGAACGCCTTGGCGATACAGAGGTTAATGCCGCTGGTACCCCCGACGACCACTACATACTTACCCTGATAATCGAACATTGAGCTTCTCTCCTATCCACTGATCATTCGTTATTCCGGTCCATACTGCGAGTTGCCGGTATGTCACAAGTTTATGCCAGCGATTGATGTATCGCCTGCAGTGTTGCCAAAGGATCGGCCGCTTGAGTAATGGGGCGACCTATAACCAGATAATCTGAGCCCGCCGCCATAGCTTCGGCCGGGGTCATGATGCGTTTCTGATCGCCGGCATCACTGCCCGCCGGACGAATGCCCGGAGTCACCAGTTTAAAATCGGCGCCAAGTTCGGCCTTGAGCATACTGGACTCACGGGCCGAGCAGACCACACCGTCGAGACCGGCTTTTTGCGCCAGGCGCGCCAGCCTGCGAACCTGATCTTCGGCGCTACCTTCAACACCAATAAGCTTGAGCTCATCGTCGCTCATTGAAGTCAACACAGTAACGGCAATCAGCAAGGGGGCATTATCCCCGTAAGGTAATAAGGCCCGGCGGGCGGCTTCCATCATAGCGAAACCGCCACTGGCGTGGACATTCACCATCCACACCCCCATTTCGGCGGCGGCAGCAACCGCCTTGGCCACTGTGTTGGGAATGTCGTGGAACTTCAGATCCAGAAACAGATCAAACCCTCGGTCATGGATCTCTTTCACCAGTTGAGGCCCGAACAGGGTAAACATCTCTTTGCCTACCTTAAGGCGACACATAGACGGATCCAACTTATCAATAAGTTGCAATGCTTTGAATTTATTATCAAAGTCCAAGGCGACCACAATAGGTGTCTCTGTCATTTTTACTCCGTTATCTGAGGGTTATTCGCCGTCCAAACCGCGAACCCGTTTAATACTGCCCCAACTCTTGCAGGATGGGCAGTGCCAATACAAGGTATGTGCCGGGAAACCACACTCCCGGCAGCGGTAACTTGGACGGAATCTAATTTGTTGCTCTACCAGTTTTTCCAGCATCGCCAGGCTATCTCGTGCCTGGCCCTGCTCAGCCTGTTTGATATGCATCTGCATCAAGTGCTGGAATCCCCGCATGGTGGGGTGGCGATAGAGAGCTTGCATCACCATGTCTTCGGCGCCTTTGATGTCGCCGTCTTCAATCATACGTTGTGCCAATGCCACCACAACTGAGGCACCCGCGCCTTTATCTATCGCATGAGCCAACAACTCGCGATAACCGTCGATATCGTTGAGCTCTTGATAGAGCTGTCGGGTACAGGCGAGAGCATCGGCAAAAAGTTCGGCATCGGCGTCAATCAGTTGATTAAGCATCTGCTTGGCCTGAGGTAACTGCCCTGCGTCGAGGTAAGCGTTGGCCAGTGACAACAAGGCGCGGCCACATTGAGGGTCTTGCTTAAGCGCTGCTTGAAAGCCCTTGAGTTTACCCGCTTCTTCGCCGGCTTCTTCGGCCAATTGACAATAGAAATGAGCGATAACAGGTTTAAGCCCTTGTTGGCTTTTTCGGGGCAAGCGCTTGGTGATATCTATCGCCTTTTGCCAATCTTTGGTGGTTTGGTAAATGGAGATCAGTTGGGTTTCCGCTTCTTCGCTGTGATCGTCCTGACTGACCAGGTTAAGGAAAATCTCCTCAGCTCTATCGTAGAACCCGGCGGCCATATAGTCCTTACCGAGCTCCATCATCGCCATGTCTCTTTGCTCGGTGGCGAGATTGGGACGGGCTATCAAGTTTTGGTGAATTCTAATGGATCTGTCCACCTCCCCCCGTTTGCGAAACAAGGAACCCAGCGACAGGTGAGTGTCTATGGTTTCATCATCGACATCCAACATGCTGATAAAGAGATCAACAGCCTTGTCCGACTCATTGGAGAGCAGAAAGTTGAGTCCGGTGAAGTAGTCTCGGCTCAGTTTCTTTTGCGCTGAATTCTGTTTCTGCTTCAAACTGCGGCGGCCCATGTACCAACCGTAAGCCGCAGCAATAGGCAGCAACAGAAAGAGAAGTTCGAGCATACTAGGCGTCTTGCCCCTGCTGCTGCGTTAATGTCTGGATCTTTTTACGGGCATTACGCAATGACAATTTCAACTTCATAATGTAGTAGAAAGCAATGACCCAACTGAGGATAAATCCCGCCAGAAATACGACGGCCAACACCACAGGCAAGCGGAACTCTCCCTGAGCCACAAAATAACTGATGGTGACCAGCTGTTCATTGCGAGAGCCAAATACCAGTGCCACTACAAACAACATTGCCACCAGTACGGTTGCGACAAATGACTTCACGTTGCACTCCATAAACGCGTTTCAATGTTCTGATTATCCAGTAAATTGACTGAGCTGACCAGCTTTAGCCAAGCTCCGGGCATAAAAAAGCCCCCTTTCGGAGGCTTTTAATACAACAGCGATTAACGGTTATAAGCGTCAACGCGTTCGCGCAGTTCTTTGCCTGGCTTAAAGTGCGGGACGTACTTGCCATCCAACTCGACTGATGTTCCCGTCTTGGGATTACGACCAGTGCGAGGTGCACGATAGTGAAGTGAAAAGCTGCCAAAGCCACGGATCTCTATGCGGTCACCGCTTTCCAATGTTTTAGCCATTTGCTCCAACATCTCTTTGATGGCGCCTTCTACTTCTTTCGCCGACAGTTGCGACTGCCCACTGGCGAGTTTTTCGATCAGTTCGGATTTAGTCATCCTAGCTACCCCTATTATCAAGCCAAACACAGTCACCTAACAGGGGGCTAGCCCCCTGTACTACAGGCACTTACTTACGAGCTGCTTTAAACGCTTCAGCCATTGCATTAGTCATGATAGCGTCGTCCTGCTTGTTCAGGTTAGCCATCACTTCTTTTTCTTCAGCTTCGTCTTTAGCACGTACAGACAGGCTGATTGCACGGTTCTTGCGATCTACGCCCATGAACTTGGCTTCAACGCTGTCACCTACATTGTAGACGCTTGATGCATCTTCAACACGGTCACGGCTGATGTCAGATACACGGATGTAACCTTCAACAGTGTCAGCCAACTCAACAGTCACACCTTTGGCGTCAACAGCAGTAACAGTACCAACTACGATAGTACCTTTCTTCTTGTCGGCCAGGTAAGCGTTGAATGGATCGTCTTCAGTCTGCTTAACACCCAGGCTGATACGCTCACGCTCTGGATCAACAGACAGAACCACTGCAGTGATTTCGTCGCCTTTCTTGTACTCGCCAACAGCGTCTTCGCCGCTACCGTTCCAAGAGATGTCAGACAGGTGAACCAGACCGTCGATACCGCCGTCCAGACCGATGAAGATACCGAAGTCAGTGATAGACTTGATCTTACCGGTAACTTTGTCGCCCTTGGCATAACGGTTAGCGAAGTCTTCCCATGGGTTGGTCTTGCACTGCTTGAGACCCAGAGAAATACGACGACGCTCTTCATCGATGTCCAGAACCAGAACTTCAACTTCATCACCCAGGTTAACAACCTTGGATGGGTGGATGTTCTTGTTGGTCCAATCCATTTCAGAAACGTGTACCAGACCTTCAACGCCTTCTTCGATTTCAACGAAGCAGCCGTAGTCAGTCAGGTTGGTTACGCGACCAGTCAGACGAGTGTTTTCTGGGTAGCGCTTGCTGATTTCCAGCCATGGGTCTTCACCCAGTTGCTTCAGACCCAGAGATACACGAGTGCGCTCGCGATCGTACTTCAGTACTTTGACGTTGATTTCGTCACCAACATTCACGATCTCAGATGGGTGCTTAACACGCTTCCAAGCCATGTCGGTGATGTGCAGCAGGCCGTCAACACCGCCCAGATCTACGAATGCACCGTAGTCAGTCAGGTTCTTAACGATACCTTTAACTGCTTGACCTTCTTGCAGGTTTTCCAGCAGAGCATCACGCTCAGCGCTGCTTTCAGATTCGATAACAGCACGACGAGAAACAACAACGTTGTTGCGCTTCTGGTCCAGCTTGATAACTTTGAATTCCAGTTCTTTGTTTTCCAGGTGAGCAGTATCGCGTACTGGGCGAACGTCAACCAGAGAACCAGGCAGGAACGCACGGATACCGTTCAGCTCAACGGTGAAACCGCCTTTAACCTTGCCGTTGATGACACCGATTACAGTTTCAGCATCTTCGTAAGCTTTTTCCAGAACGATCCAGGCTTCGTGGCGCTTGGCCTTCTCGCGAGACAGTTGAGTCTCACCGAAACCGTCTTCAACGCTATCCAGCGCAACGTCAACTTGGTCGCCAACGGCGATTTCCAGTTCACCTTGAGCGTTTTTGAATTGCTCAGCTGGGATTGGGCTCTCAGATTTCAGACCGGCGTCAACCAGTACCATACCGTTTTCGATGGCAACTACAGTACCACGAACGATAGAACCTGGGCGGAATTCCAGTTGTTGAAGGGATTGTTCAAACAGATCAGCAAAAGATTCAGTCATGTTAATTAACTTTAAGTAATAAACCACGTATCTATCCTGAACGTGGAGTCAGTAAAATAACTCGCCTCTTCCCTGTGGCGAATGCCTACCCCGCCAGTCTCAGAGACTGACGTCAGATAACTTGTCGACTATGTGCCTGAGCGCCAGCTCCAGCACAGTATCAATTCCGAGTCCAGTAGTGTCTATCACCAGGGCATCTTCTGCGGGCACCAAAGGCGCAACGGCGCGATTCATATCCCGGTGATCTCTTTCCTGGATCTCGGTTAAAAGACGCTCGATATTAACATCGAAGCCCTTGTCCTGCAACTGATTATAGCGCCGCTGGGCCCTTTCTTCAGCCGAGGCTGTCAAAAACAATTTAACCGGTGCATGCGGGAAAACAACGGTTCCCATATCCCGGCCATCGGCTATAAGCCCGGGGGCAACTCTGAAAGCGCGCTGCCTTCTGAGTAAGGCTTCTCTCACCCGGGGAAACGCCGCCACTCTTGAGGCTGCGTCAGAACATTCTTGAGTGCGAATGGCATGGCTGACATCTTCGCCTTCCAGCACTACTTTTATGGCTTCATTTCCGGCTCCCGCCAGAAACTGTACATCCAGGTGTGCGGCCAAC
Organism: Shewanella sp. BJSY2023SW007; assembly: GCF_047314525.1. Lineage (NCBI taxonomy): Bacteria > Pseudomonadati > Pseudomonadota > Gammaproteobacteria > Alteromonadales > Shewanellaceae > Shewanella > Shewanella sp. BJSY2023SW007. The sequence continues at coordinate 24,333 of NZ_JBKORL010000074.1, forward strand.
AGGGTGATGGCTTCTTCGTTATCCAGTTCCACGTCGTGGTGAATAGCGGCAAGTGCCAGCACTCGATATATGGCACCACTGTCGAGCAGTTTCCATCCAAGTTTGTTGGCAAGCAACTGACTTATAGTGCCTTTTCCCGCACCGCTTGGGCCGTCAATTGTGACAACAGGCGCCCGTTCAGACATAAATTCCTCCGCAGTAATTATCATCTTCCATGAGGACACAGTATGAGTTCACCGAAAATGAGCGGCCAATATTATATATCAACTGCATGCTTTCCGTATGCTGAATTCAAGGTCAATTTCGGGCTGCAGTAATCAACAGCCCGAAATTCAGCCGCTTAACCGGCCAAGGCCACAAAGCGTTGGAAGTAATCCGGGAAGGTTTTTGAGGTGCAATCCGGGTCATTGATGGTGACACCGCATTCGGCAAATGCCAGCAGCGAAAAACACATGGCCATGCGGTGGTCGTTATAGGTATCGATAGCGGCATGCTTGGGCGTAAGTGGTGGATTAACCAGAATATAATCCTCACCTTCTTCCACCTCGGCACCAATTTTACGCAGTTCTGTCGCCATGGCGCTGAGACGATCAGTCTCCTTGATACGCCAGTTGTAGATATTGCTGAGGCGGGTCGGCCCTTTGGCAAATACCGCAGCTGTGGCTATGGTCATTGCCGCGTCGGGAATATGGTTCATGTCCATATCTATCCCCTTGAGCTGGCTGCCCCTGGCAATAATAAAGTCATCTCCCCATTCAATCTCAGCGCCCATGGCGGCCAGCGCATCGGCAAACTTGACATCGCCCTGAATGCTGAGACGGCCAACCCCGGTGACTTTCACCTCGCCGCCGGCGATGGCGCCTGCGGCCAAGAAATAAGACGCCGATGAGGCATCGCCTTCCACCAATACCTTGCCCGGTGACAGATAGCTTTGACCGGATGGGATCTCAAAACGCTGATAATCGTGGTTGATAACCTTGACACCAAATTGCGCCATCAAGGCCAAAGTAATATCGATATAGGGCTTGGAAACCAGTTCACCCTTGACCTTGATATTGACAGCGGCACCGGCCAGCGGCGCAACCATCAGGAGCGCGGTAAGAAACTGGCTGGAGAGATTACCGGCAATTTCCACATCCCCGCCACTGAGACCCGTTGCCTTGATTTTTAAAGGCGGGAAGCCGGGATCCTTCAGATATTGAATATCGGCGCCCAACGCCTTGAGACTGTCGACCAAATCTCCTATCGGCCTCTCCTCCATTCTGGGTTCACCCGTGAGAACAAACTCACCGTTCCCCAGGGTCAGCGCGGCGCACAAGGGCCGCATCGCGGTGCCGGCATTACCGAGAAACAGCTCTTGCAGCTTGTTGCTGTTGATTGCGCCGCCAAGGCCCTGCACGCTGCAGCGGCTCTTGTCTTCGGAAAGCTCAAATTGCACACCGAGCTGTTTCAGCGCTGCCAACATGTGGCGAATATCATCTGAGTCGAGCAGATTGGTCAGTTCTGTGGTGCCGTTGGCCAGGGTAGCCAATAGCAACGCCCGGTTGGAAATACTCTTGGAGCCGGGGATGTTGACCTCCCCATGCATTCTACTTATGGGATCCAGTCGCAATTGCTTCATCTTTTTCGGATTCTTGCATCTGTGTTTGACGGAGCTGCAGCGTCATGCCACATACCGCCAAAGCGGGTTAAAAGACCTTGTCACCGATTATGGGATAAAACCGGCAAATCAAGACAAAAGATTAGATACAGCGAGTGCTGATAGGCCTGAATTAAGTGTTCGTGGCATTAAAGTTACCTGAGCGCCACAGGGATTCAACCGTTTTTTGCTGAAAAAAGCCGATTTCAGCGGAAAATTATTCAAGCAGCGCTAAATAAGCTCTTTGCTGTCCGATTGACTTTCGAAGACGTGACTCACAGATGCGACTCTGCTTTCCTGCAACTGAGCTTTACACCCTGGAAGCCCAGCTTGCCAGTTGCACCACTCAGGCTATCGCTTGCTGCAGCCTCGCCAGCCGTTAACAAATAGCCTAAATGCCGTTATGCTAATCCTCTTCAACAAGTATTCAATCCAGGGAACCCTATGTTCAGCACACTCAAGGCGATGCCAGCCGATCCCATTCTTGGGCTGCTCAGCCAATATCGCGACGACCCTCGCGGTGAAAAAATTGATTTGGGCGTTGGTGTCTATAAAGACATCTTGGGAAATACCCCCATCCTCGACTGCGTTAAAACTGCCGAGCAGCGCCGCACCGCCACAGAAACCACCAAGGTGTATATCGGCCCTGCCGGTAGCAGTGATTTCAATCGGCTCATTGCCGAGCTGGCATTCGGTGAGCAGCACCCTACCCTGAGCTCAGGACGCATTCGCAGTGTCTCCACTCCCGGCGGCACCGGCGCGCTGCGGGTCGCCGCCGACTTTATTAAACGTTGTCGCCCAGGCGCAACCGTTTGGGTCAGCGATCCTACCTGGGCCAATCACAGCGGACTTTTTGAGGCGGCCGGTCTCAAGGTTGAGCGTTATCCTTACTATGACTACGCCACCAAGGCGCTGAAATTTGATGAAATGCTCGCCAAACTCAACACTCTTGGGGAAAACGATGTGGTGCTGCTGCATGCCTGTTGTCACAACCCATCGGGCCAGGACCTCAGCACCGAGCAGTGGGACCAAGTGGTACAAGTCGCCGTCAAACGCGGTTTTACCCCGCTAATCGATATGGCTTACCAGGGCTTTGGTGACGGTGTCGAGGAAGATGCCTACGGCGTTCGCAAGATGGCGGCCGCCGTGGAAGACATGTTGCTCTGCTCCTCCTGCTCAAAGAACTTTGGCCTTTATCGCGAACGTATCGGCGCCTGCAGCATCATAGCCAACAGCAGTGCTGCCGCCGATGTAGCCTTGTCGGTACTGCTTTACGTGGTACGTTGCCTCTACTCCATGCCGCCGGCACATGGCGCGGCGTTGGTGGAAACCATTCTCGGCGACAATCAGCTCAAACAGCAGTGGCTGGATGAACTCAAGGTGATGCGTGACAGGATAAACGGTAACCGTGCCATCCTGGTTGAGCGTTTAAAGGCGATAGGCGTCGAGCGGGACTTCAGCTTTATCGCCCGCCAAAAAGGGATGTTCTCCTTCCTTGGGGTGTTGCCAGAGCAGGTTGAACAACTTAAGCAGGAGTTCGGTATCTATATGGTGGATTCAAGCCGGATCAGTATCGCCGGGATAAGCAATAGCAATGTCGATTACCTTGCCAAGTCTATCGCCAAGGTGTTGCAAGGTTAAAATTGGAGAGTTAGATGAAAAAAGCGAATGCCTCGGCATTCGCTTTTTTATGGAACTTGTTGCAATAACGCGCTTTTCGCCGGGGTTCAGCTGCTGTGCTTGGCCGCAAACGCCTGCATAAAGGCAACCAGGGCCTCAACGCCGGCCAAAGGCATGGCGTTATAGATACTGGCGCGCATCCCGCCGACAATTCTGTGCCCCTTAAGAGCCACCAAACCTGCGGCCTCCGCCTCTTTCAGGAACTCACCATTGAGCGACTCATCGGCCAATTGGAAAGTTACATTCATCCGCGAGCGGTTTTGCGCCGCCACACCATTGCGGTAAAAGTCCAGTTCATCGATACAGGCGTAAAGCAGTTCGGCCTTGGCCTTGTTGAGCTCTGCCATCGCCTCGATACCGCCCATTCGGTGCAGCCACTCAAACACTTCGGCCGCCAGATACCAGGCAAAAGTAGGGGGAGTGTTAAACATGGAATCGTTTTCGGCCGCCAAGCGATAATCCATGATGGACGACTGTGGCATGGCCGGCAAAGCCAGCATCTCTTTACGCACTATCACTATGGCCAAACCTGAAGGGCCGATATTTTTCTGCGCCCCGGCATAAATGAGCCCGTAACGACTGACATCGATTTCACGGGACATGATGGTGGATGACATATCCGCGACTATTGGCCAGGGAGACTCCAACTCTTCAAAAATTTCGATACCATCTACCGTCTCGTTGGGGCAATAGTGCACATAACGATACTTACCACTATCACCTTCCAGCTTAGGCAAGGTTACTTTATTGAGTCCATTGACCTTTTCAACAATGCTCAGGCTATCAATTCTGTCATCTCCGGCCAACTTTCTGGCCTCTGCAGTGGCCGATCTTGACCACTGACCGCTCTCCAAATACAGGGCTCTGCCGTTATTGCCCAAAAAATTATTCACGACAGCCGAGAACTGACCGCGACCACCGCCATGCATAAACAGGACATGATAATCTTCGGGAATATTCATCAACGAGCGTAATCTGGATTCGGCAGCTTTGGTGAGATCGATAAAGGCCTGACTGCGGTGACTGATCTCCATGACGGAGACACCGTGCCCCTGCCAGTCCAGTAATTCCTGCTGGGCTTTTTGCATTACCGCGGCCGGCAACATGGCTGGTCCGGCACAGAAATTATAAATCGTGCTCACTTCATTGTTCTCCTTGAAAAAAAGAGCGTCCAGATGGACGCTCAGATATGCTTGATGCTGTTATTCCTGCTCGGCTTCAGGTGCTTCGGGCGCTTGGCCTTCAGTATCCTCGGCTGCAGCTTCGGCCACTATGGGTTCGCCGTTTTCATCGAATTCCACTTCGTCTTCATCAGACTGGATTTCATCGATACGTTGTAAACCCACCACGGCCTCGTCACCGGCAGTGCGGATAATGGTCACGCCCTGGGTATTACGGCCTATGATGGAAACACCGGCCGCTGGGGTTCTCACCAGTGTGCCCTTGTCGCTGATCAGCATGATCTCATCATTGTCGCCGACCTGAACCGCACCGACTACGGCGCCGTTACGTTCGCTGACCTTGATGGAAACCACGCCCTTGGTAGCACGGCTCTTGGTTGGGTATTCACTCAACTCGGTACGCTTACCAAAACCGTTCTCTGTCACTGTCAGAATGGCGCCATCTTCTTTTGGCACTATCAGTGAAACCACTTCCTGACCGTCTTCGAGTTTGATACCGCGAACACCGGTAGCGGTACGGCCCATGGCGCGCACCTGATCTTCGCTAAAGCGAACAACCTTACCTTCGTTGGAGAACAGCATGATTTCATTGCTGCCGTCGGTCAGGTCAACGCCAATCAACTGATCACCGTCTTTCAGGTTAACGGCGATAATGCCGTTGGCTCTGGGGCGACTGTATTCGATAAGCGATGTCTTCTTCACGGTACCGTGGGAAGTGGCCATGATGACATACTTGTCGGCTTCGTATTCACGAACCGGCAGAATCGCTGTAATGTGCTCCCCTTCGGACAATGGCAGCAGGTTAACGATAGGCTTACCGCGCGACTGACGACTGGCCAGCGGCAACTGATAGACCTTGAGCCAGTAGAGTTTGCCAAAGTCAGAGAAACACAAAATAGTGTCGTGGGTATTGGCAACCAATAGCTTCTCAACGAAGTCTTCGTCTTTGACCTTGGTGGCGGCCTTGCCCTTACCACCGCGGCGCTGCGCCTGGTAATCACTCAGCGGCTGATACTTGGCATAGCCCAAGTGCGACAGGGTCACTACCACATCTTCTTCGCAGATCAGATCTTCGAGGCTGATATCCACGGCAGAAGCGTTGATTTCGGTGCGGCGCTCATCGCCATACTGCTCGAGCACTTCTTCCAGCTCTTCTTTGATCACTTCCATCAGACGCTCCGGGCTTCTGAGGATATGCAGCAATCCGGCGATTAGCTCCAGCAGCTCTTCATATTCCTGGAGGATCTTCTCGTGCTCAAGACCGGTCAGACGGTGCAGACGTAGCTCGAGGATAGCCTGGGCTTGCTGCTCAGTCAGATAGTAGAGGCCATCGCGAATACCAAACTCCGGCTCCAGCCACTCGGGACGGGCGGCGTCATCACCGGCTTTTTCCAACATGCCCTGCACGTTGCCGAGCTGCCAACCGGTTTCCACCAGTTTTACCTTGGCTTCGGCCGGTGTTGGCGAGGCCTTGATCAGCGCAATCACAGGGTCGATGTTAGCCAGGGCGATAGCCAGGGCTTCCAGGATATGAGCGCGTTCACGGGCCTTACGCAGTTCAAACACGGTTCTGCGAGTCACCACTTCACGGCGGTGCAGAATAAAGGCTTCCAGCATCTCCTTAAGGTTGAACAACTTGGGCTGACCATTGGTCAGGGCCACCATGTTGATACCAAAAGAGGTTTGCATCTGGGTCTGGGCATAGAGGTTGTTGAGTACCACCTCGGCCACTTCGCCGCGCTTGACCTCAACGACGATGCGCATACCGTCTTTATCAGACTCGTCGCGCAGGCCGCTGATGCCTTCAATTTTCTTGTCTTTTACCAGCTCGGCAATCTTTTCAATCAGACGAGCCTTGTTCACCTGGTATGGGATCTCGGTAACAATGATCCGCTCGCGGCCATTGTCTTCAGTTTCCACCTCGGCACGGGCGCGCATAATCGCCTTGCCGCGACCGGTACGGTACGCTTCCTCTATGCCTTTCTTGCCATTGATAATGGCGGCTGTCGGGAAGTCCGGGCCCGGGATATAATCCATCAGCTGTTCGATAGACAGCTCAGGTTCTTCGATAAGTGCCAAACAGCCTTTAACCACTTCGGTCAGGTTGTGCGGCGGAATATTGGTGGCCATACCCACGGCGATACCGGAGGAGCCGTTGACCAGCAGGTTGGGGATCCGGGTCGGCAACACGGCCGGGATCATTTCGGTGCCGTCGTAGTTGGGGACATAATCGACGGTTTCTTTCTCAAGATCTGCCAGCAGTTGATGCGCCAGCTTTTCCATACGAATTTCGGTATAACGCATGGCCGCCGCGGCATCGCCATCGATGGAGCCGAAGTTACCTTGGCCATCCACCAGGGTGTAACGCAGCGAGAAAGGCTGCGCCATCCGCACTATGGTGTCGTACACGGCGCTGTCACCATGAGGGTGATACTTACCTATCACGTCACCGACAACACGTGCCGACTTCTTATAGGGTTTATTCCAATCGTTTTTCAGCTCGTTCATCGCAAAGAGTACGCGGCGATGTACCGGCTTGAGGCCATCGCGTACGTCTGGCAATGCCCGCCCGACGATAACGCTCATGGCGTAATCCAGATAGGAGTTCTTTAGTTCGTCTTCAATATTTATTGGCGAAATTGATAAAGCCAGATCAGTCATAAACTGCTCGATCCCCTTAAATTAGCTGACAACTTGTAATCCGTGTCATTGTCGAGCCCAACAAACGTGATTTGGCATTCTAACACAGTTATTTAATGTCGGAAGTCCTTAAAGCCGCCTTTGCAGCCAAAAACGCCAAGGGCATGATACAAGTCGCGAGCGGGGCTGATATCACTGTCATAGACATGAGTTCTGTTGGTGTTTTTATCATCAAAAACCGAATCTTGCCGATATTTTGTGCAGCTTTTAGCCTTTAGTGCCATCGATCACATTGAGGCGCCAATTTATGCTGCCCTTCCCTATGGCTTATATGGTTATAATGGGCGCATCTTTATTATTGCTGTTTCAGGTCTGAATATGTCTTCTCAACCCAATGTCGACCCTCAGGAAATTGCCAAGTTTGAAAGTATGGCCGCCAGTTGGTGGGATCCTGCCGGTGAATTCAAGCCACTGCATGAACTCAACCCCCTGCGCCTTAATTATATAGACGCTCAATCCGGCGGTATCTTTGACAAACTGGTGCTGGATGTCGGCTGTGGCGGTGGCATTCTGTCCGAGAGCATGGCCCGCATCGGCGCCAAGGTCACCGGGCTGGATATGGGCTTTGAGCCGTTGGAAGTCGCCAGGCTGCATGCACTGGAAGCCGGCGTCAGCATAGACTACTTACAGGAAACCGCCGAAGTGCATGCCCAGAATCATCAGGGGCATTACGACACAGTTACCTGTATGGAGATGCTCGAGCATGTACCGGATCCGCAATCTGTGGTCCAGGCTTGTTGCGATATGGTCAAGCCCGGAGGTTGGGTGTTCTTCTCCACCATTAACCGCAACATCATGTCTTGGGTGCAAACCATACTCGGTGCCGAGTATGTGCTGAAAATGCTACCGGCCGGTACCCACGACCACAGCAAATTTATCCGCCCGTCCGAGTTGATCGCCATGGCGGAACACACCGAACTATTGTGCCGTGACGCGCTTGGCATCAAATACAATCCCTTGAGTGGCGTATTCAGTTATACCAAGAGCGTTGAAGTCAACTATATGATTGCCTGTCAGCGCCAGGACTGATGCCATGACGCCTAAGCTGCCGTTTCAAGGGATTCTGTTCGACTTGGATGGAACTTTGGTGGATACCGCCGAGGACCTGACCGAAGCGCTGGCTTTGGCACTGGCATCCCGTGGCGTTTCGATAGAGGATAAGCGCAAACTTCTTCGCACTCTGGCCTCTCACGGCTCGCTCGCCATGGTGCAAGCCGCCGTGCCCCAAGCCTCAGCAGAGGAGCAGGAGCATCTCCGGCAAGCGATGCTCAGGGAATATGACGCGGTCAACGGCCAAAAAGCCTGTTTGTTTGAAGGCATAGAAGCCTTGCTGGACAGTGCCCTATCAAGAGCCATGCCGCTGGGGATTGTCACCAATAAACCGGCGCGTTTTACCCGCCCCTTGTTAGAGCGCATGGGGCTGCTTAAGCGCTTTAATGCGGTGATCAGTGCCGATACCACCCGCTATCGCAAGCCCCACCCGGCTCCTATGTTACTGGGGGCTCAGCAGCTTAACTGCGCTCCTGAACGTATTCTCTATCTTGGCGATGCCGAGCGCGACATAGTCGCGGCGCAGGCGGTCAATATGCCCTCTGCCATCGCTATGTGGGGATATCTGGCGGCCGAGGATAAACCGGCAGACTGGGGCGCAGATTGGCAGTTGAACCATCCACAGGCAGTGATGTCGCTGCCATTGTGGCAACAATGATAAGAAAAACGCTAAATCGGCACTGTTTTCCCGGGAAGACAAGGCCTTAATCAAAGTCGCAGTCCGGATGCTGCTTTAACCGACCGGATCTGCGCAGGATCGCGGATCGATGCTTATTTTAGCAGTCGATCACCTTGAGTGAGATCGCTTGATTTTTGACCATGACGACTGTGCGCCAGCAATGATGCAGCTTTGCGGAATCGGTCAATCAATATCCTCAAGATATCCACAAGATATACCCAAAACTCAGGCTTGCAAAAAGTGCCACACCTCACTATCTTGTTATCCGAGATATAGAAAAACACCATATCTTGTGTATCAGTCGCAATCAAACATACTAGTCTTGCACTGAAAACTCCCGGTTAACAGAGCCCACTCGGGCCGCCGTCGTTAACTGTTCGGTTGATTGTTTTACAAGGGAAGGTTTAATGACGCCGACGCGTCATTGTCACAGATATTACAACCAAGGCCTATCTTCAATGAATAGCACTATGACAGTTACCAAACGCAGTGGCGCACGCGAGACGATAGATCTCGATAAGATCCACCGTGTTATCACCTGGGCAGCCAAAGGATTAAACAACGTCTCGGTCTCCGAGGTGGAGTTACGTTCTCACCTGCAGTTTTACGATGGTATTCCCACTGAAGCCATCCATGAAACCATTATCAAGGCCGCAGCCGATCTGATCTCTCCAGATTCTCCGGACTATCAGTTCCTGGCCGCCCGCCTTGCTGTTTTTCATTTGCGTAAGAAGGCCTTTGGTCAGTTTGAGCCGCCAAAACTGTACGATCACATCAGCAAGTTGGTTGCCATGGGCAAGTACGACAAGCACCTGTTGGAAGACTACAGCCGTGAAGAGCTGGACGTACTCGACAGCTATATTGACCACTGGCGCGACATGAACTTCTCCTATGCCGCCGTCAAACAACTGGAAGGCAAGTATCTGGTACAAAACCGTGTGACTCATGAAGTCTACGAAAGTGCCCAGTTCCTCTACATTCTGGTAGCCGCTTGCCTGTTTGCCCGTTATCCGAAAGAAACCCGGCTGCAGTATGTCAAAGACTTCTATGATGCGGTATCTACCTTCAAGATCTCTTTGCCGACGCCTATCATGTCCGGTGTGCGTACGCCGACCCGTCAGTTCAGCTCTTGCGTGCTGATCGAGTGTGACGACAGCCTGGATTCTATCAATGCCACGGCCTCTTCCATCGTCAAGTATGTCAGCCAGAGAGCCGGTATCGGTGTGAATGCCGGCCGCATTCGCGCCCTGGGTAGCCCTATTCGTGGTGGTGAAGCCTTCCACACAGGTTGTTTACCTTTCTACAAGTATTTCCAGACTGCGGTGAAATCCTGCTCCCAGGGCGGCGTTCGCGGCGGTGCTGCAACTCTGTTCTACCCTATCTGGCACCTGGAAGTTGAATCACTGCTGGTACTGAAAAATAACCGTGGTGTTGAAGACAACCGTATCCGTCACCTGGACTACGGTGTGCAGATCAACAAACTGATGTATCAGCGGATGATCAAGGGACAAAATATTACTCTGTTCAGCCCATCAGATGTTCCCGGCTTGTATGACGCCTTCTTTGCCGATCAAGACGAGTTTGAGCGTTTGTATGTGAAATACGAGCAAGACCCGAGCATTCGCAAGAAGACTCTAAAAGCGGTCGAGCTCTTCTCTTTGATGATGCAAGAGCGTGCCTCCACCGGCCGTATCTATGTACAGAACGTGGATCACTGTAACACCCACAGTCCGTTCAACGCCGAAGTGGCCCCTGTGCGTCAATCCAACCTGTGTCTTGAGATAGCCCTGCCAACCAAGCCACTGAACAATATTGACGACCCAAATGGTGAAATCGCCCTTTGTACTCTGTCAGCGCTGAACCTGGGTGCGATAAAAGACTTGGGCGAACTGGAAGGCCTTGCCGATTTGGCCGTGCGCGCCCTGGATAACCTGCTGGATTATCAGGACTACCCAATTCCTGCAGCCAAGACGGCATCAATGAACCGCCGCACTCTGGGTATCGGGGTCATCAACTTCGCCAACTATCTGGCCAAGAACGGGGTGAAATACTCTGACGGCAGCGCCAACGGCCTGACCCACAGAACATTTGAAGCCATACAGTACTACCTGCTCAAGGCCTCGATGAATCTGGCCAAAGAGCTCGGTGCCTGCCCGCTGTTCCATGAGACCACTTATTCTCAGGGGATCATGCCGGTAGATACCTACAAGCGGGATCTGGACAAGATTTGTGATGAGCCGCTGCACCTGGATTGGGATGCTCTGCGTCACGATATCAAGCAGCATGGCCTGCGTAACTCGACTCTGTCGGCACTGATGCCATCCGAGACCTCTTCGCAGATCTCCAACGCCACTAATGGTATTGAGCCTCCACGCGGCCTTATCAGCGTCAAGGCCAGTAAAGATGGCCAGCTCAAGCAAGTGGTGCCCGATTTTGATGAGCTCAAGGACAAGTACGAGCTGCTGTGGCAGATGCCCGGCAACGACGGTTACCTGCAGTTAGTGGGTATTATGCAGAAGTTCGTCGATCAGGCGATTTCGGCCAATACCAACTATGACCCATCCAAGTTTGAAAGTAACAAGGTTCCGATGAAGCTGCTGCTCAAGGATCTGTTGACCGCCTACAAACTCGGGGTCAAGACCCTTTACTACCATAACACCCGGGACGGTGCTTCCGACAAATTCGATGACATTACCAGCATCGAGAAGGAAGACGACGGTTGTGCCGGCGGCGCCTGCAAGATTTAAGCAGGATTAAGTAACAAGTTCGGGGCCCAGGTGGCCCCGTTGTTTGGAAAGAGTAGATCATGGCTTATTCAATTTTTTGTCAAACCCCCAACGATGCCACCCGCGAACCTATGTTTCTCGGTCAAGCGGTTAACGTGGCCCGTTACGATCAACAGAAGTACGAAGTATTCGAGAAACTGATCGAAAAGCAGTTGTCTTTCTTCTGGCGCCCGGAAGAAGTGGATGTCAGCCGCGACAAAATCGATTTCGGCGCCCTGCCGGATCATGAAAAGCATATCTTCCTCTCCAACCTCAAGTACCAAACCCTGTTGGACTCGATTCAGGGCCGTAGCCCCAATGTGGCTTTCCTGCCACTGGTGTCCCTGCCCGAGCTGGAAACCTGGATTGAAACCTGGTCTTTCTCCGAGACCATTCACAGCCGCTCCTACACTCATATCATTCGCAATATTGTCAACGACCCATCCGTGGTGTTCGATGACATAGTGGTCAATGAGGAGATCCTCAAGCGCGCCGGCGATATTGCCGAGTATTACGACCGCCTTATCGAGCTGACTCAGCTGTATCACCTGCATGGTGAAGGCAAGTTCGACGTCAACGGTCGCACGCTTGAAGTCACTACCCGCACCATCAAAAAAGCCCTCTATCTGTGCATGATGTCGGTCAATGCGCTTGAAGCAATACGTTTTTACGTCAGCTTCGCCTGCTCCTTTGCCTTTGCCGAGCGCAAATTGATGGAAGGCAACGCCAAGATCATTCGCCTTATCGCCCGCGATGAAGCTTTGCACCTGAACTCGACCCAACACATTATCAACCTGATGCAGGGTGGTAAAGATGATCCTGAGATGGGTGAAATCGCCAAAGAGTGCCAGCAGGAAGCTTACGATCTGTTCCTGCGCGCCGCCGAGCAGGAAAAGGCCTGGGCCAAGTACCTGTTCAAGGATGGCTCCATGATAGGCCTGAACGAAACCATTCTCTGCCAGTATGTGGAGTTCATCACCAATCAGAGAATGAAGGCGGTTAACCTGGGTGCACCATACAGTGAGCAGAGCGATCCCCTGCCCTGGATGAAAAACTGGCTGGAGAGCGATGCCGTGCAAGTTGCGCCTCAGGAAGTGGAAGTGTCATCCTATCTGGTCGGCCAGATAGATTCGGCTGTCGATGACGATGAGTTCTCCGACTTTGACCTTTAACAAAGCCCCTATCGTGCTGCTGCGCGGAGAGCCCCTGCTGCTGTATACCACAGAGCACAGGACTCTCCTGACAGCGCTCGAAGCCCGTAAGGTGAGTATTTTTTCCGAGTGCCGCAGCGGGTTTTGCGGCGCCTGCAAGACCCGGGTGCGCAGTGGCGCGGTCACTTACCTGACCACGCCATTGGCCGAGTTAAAGGCTGATGAATGCCTGCCCTGCTGCTGTGTACCCACGGAAGATCTGGACTTGGATCTCTCCAGCGAAGGCGCCGACATGCCGCTGCTGCGGGTTAAACACTTGGCCTGAAACAAGCGCAAAAAACACCGTCAATGGCAGATATCCTACAGTCAAACAAGCGTTTTTTCGTTGTAAATCCTGCCTGACTCCGGTACTCTGCCGGACTTATGAAATCAGACTCAAGTTATTCATTCAAAAGTCTTTATTGCGCTTTTGATCGCTACCCTCTGCCCAAAGGCGCTTCGACCCATATACGTTATATGGCGTCAACCCTGTTTGCCTTCCAGTCCCCTGGTATGCTCTATCTGCAAGGTGATCCCCAGATGCCTTCCTGGCAGCAGGAAACCCTGTCACTCGGCAGCAATCCCAGCGAGGTAAGCAGTGAGGTCAGTATCGTCAGGCACCAGCTAAACCCAAGCTCGGGCAATAACGTGCTTGCCAAGGCGCTGGACTATGCCAATCAGCTTGGGGCACTGCTCAGGCAAAATCGCGATACCTTGACATTGGCGCAGTTTCGCGACCCCTGGGCGGGGGTGCCTTTACTGGATCATCGCAAGGACAATCCAGCGCTCAAGCTCGTCTATGAGGTCAATGCCCTGCCCAGCATAGAGCTGCCTATTCACTTGTCGCTGCCGCGAAAAACCCTGGCCAAAATCAGCGCCTGGGAGCAGCGTTGCCTGGATGGTGCCGATCTGATTGTGACCCCATCAAAACTCACGGCTGCCGGCCTTGAAAAACGCACTACCACTCCAGTAGTCTATCTTCCAAACGGCGCCGAGTTGCCGCCTGCCGAGCCATTGAGGCAAGCAGAGGATGCGAGTCTGCCCAGGCTCATCTATTTTGGTGCTGCCCAGCGCTGGCAGGGGCTTAGGGATCTGCTCAAAGCTTTTGCCTTGGTGCGTCAGCAGTTAGAGGTCCGGCTGGATCTCTGCCTGTCACTCGAAAATCGCCAGGCCCGGCAGGTAAAGGCCTGGCTCAAGTCCATGGAACTGGAAGATTGTGTTTCGCTGCATTTCGGGCTGGACCAAGCCAGTCTCAGGCAAAAAATTCAGGCCGCGAGCGCATCTTTGGCGCCGCTCACGCCCTGCAGGCGCAACATGCTTCAGGGATGTTGCCCTTTGAAAGTGCTCGAATCCATGGCTTGCGGCACCGCAGTTATCGCCTCGGATCTACCGGTCATTCGTGAACTAGTAACCCATGAAGAGCATGGGCTCTTGGTTCCCCCCTCCAGGCCCTCCGAGCTCGCCAGAGCCTGTATTGAGCTGCTCAGCCAACCGGCCAAGGCCAAAGACTTGGGACTCAAGGGCCAACAAAGGGTGGCAGAGCAGTTCCAATGGCAACAGATCTGCGCTCAGCTCAGCGACTTGTATCACCAGCTGAGCCAAGGCCCAATGCAAGCTAGCGCTTAATAGCTACTCGTTTAATAGCACCTGTTTAATGTCAAGGAAACGATATGGAAACAGCCGTAAACCCTTTTAACGCCCCGCTTCACTACTGGCGAATGCGCAAAGTGTTCAAGCAGTTAACCCCGGCGGAGCAGGAATTTATCCGCACCAAGAAGTTGGATGCAACCCATTCGACCCAGCACTGGTTACTGTTTCTCAAGCGCCTGACCCGATTGGATCGTATGGGCAGCCCATTGAGACGCCAGTTTCGCCGCAGCCGCAATTGGTTAATAGGTTTCACTATTGTCAGCATATTCCTGCCCGTACCTCACCTGGTGGTGTATGCCTTGGTGGGTTTGACCCTGGCCTCGATATTACTGCTTCACAGCTGCAACCGTATGGACGTCAACGACAATGTGCGCACCGGTCTTATCAAGTTAATGCAGGTATTGGCTATGGAGACTAACAGCGTACAGCTGAAACTGGATCTCGACTCCATACACAAGCGTAAGCCAGCCCGAACCGAAAAGCCCGAGAAGAGCACCCAACTGGCCTACTTTGAAGTGCCACTGTTGCAATTCAGGGCCAAACTCAAAGACGGCAATGAGCTGCAACTGCGGGTGGATGATGTTATCTGTCGTCGTAAACGCACCCGTCGCAACGCCCGAGGCAAGGTCAAAACCAAGATCAAGTACAAGGGACGGCGCAGCATTCGCAGCTGCCTGACGCTGAATGCTGAATTTTATCATCTACGCCAGGGTAAACTGGCACCAACTAGCAAGGCACAGACTCAAAACGGCATCACCAAGGTGAAATCCAACTCCACCTTTAAATTTATCGGTGAGTCACGTTTGATGGATGCCGAGAATATTCTCAGAACCATCGCCAAGTCCTATCAACAGACCAGTATTCGAGCCAGGGGATAATATGAGTCAGTGTCAGCTAAAAATCGGTTTTTTCACCCTCAGCCCTTGCGGCCAACCTGCCGTTGGCAGTTGCAGTGAGTGCCAAGCCAGTGTCTGCGAACATCATCTGGATCCCAAAACCTGTCTGTGTTTTCAGTGCGCCGCCAAACCCTTGAAGGTTGGCAAGGAAGTCTATGAAGATCCGCGCTCAGGCACCAAATATGAGCAATTGAGCCTACAAGGCGTTAAACCTGAGGATCCGCTTGCCGGTTTCGCCCTCAAACAACTGTATCTCGGCAGTGCCTGGTATCAACTGCACACCAAACACGGCAGTTACAACAAGGAGTTTGATGCCGAAGACTTGGCCGCTTTTGAGCTCCCGGTCGACGAAGATGATGAGCAGTTGCCGGATTACGAGTATCGGGATATCTATGACAGCTAACCCCAGGCTACTGTGGCTGACTCAACACTACCCGCCGGCCAAAGGCGGCATGGCATTGTCCTGCGATAGACTGGTGCGCCATTTGCGGCGGCTCGGGGTACATATCACCCTTTATCATTTACGCTCCGGCGGCCTGGAAAAGGAAACCGGCTATTTTGCCGAGCAGGGTTGCGATCACAACTTTCCCATGGGTAGCAACCCGGCGCACTCGCTCAATCTTCTATGGCATAAGCTGGAGGGTGAATATGATGCTGTTGTTGCCTATGGCTATCCCTTCTCCATGCATGCCGGGCGCATCTTTGCCGCCTGGTTTGGGTTACCGCTCATCACATTGCTGCGCGGCAATGACTTTGACTTGAGTATTCTCGATCATCGTCGCTATCAAGTGCTGCAGGATACGCTGCAAGCCAGCGCGCTGATATTGACCGTCAGCGCCGACAAGGCAAAACGGGTCAAAGCCCTGTGGCCGCAAGTCAGAGTTCACAACATGAGTAATGGCCTGGATAGCGAACGTTGGCAGCCATTGC
This sequence comes from Shewanella sp. BJSY2023SW007, assembly GCF_047314525.1. Lineage (NCBI taxonomy): Bacteria > Pseudomonadati > Pseudomonadota > Gammaproteobacteria > Alteromonadales > Shewanellaceae > Shewanella > Shewanella sp. BJSY2023SW007. The sequence continues at coordinate 40,693 of NZ_JBKORL010000074.1, forward strand.
CGCTGGATAAAGAGCAAGCCAAAGCCTGGCGTTCCAATAACCTGGAAAATCCCAGTCAGCCTGTGATTGGCCTTTTCGGTCATTTGAAAGAGAAAAAAGGTTTGGCCTTTTTTATCGAGACCTTCAAACGCAGCCCCTTGGTAAACAACTGCCATCTGTTGTTGATTGGCGAGCTGGATGAAAGCGCCGCCGAGCTGTTGCAGACCCTGCCCGAGGGCAGTTACACCCTGGAGCCGTTTCTTGACAGGTATCAGCTGATAAGCCGTTATCTGGTATGCGACCTTATCGCCATTCCCTCTTTCTATGAGGGAACCCCCAATGTGCTGCTGGAGGCGGCGGCGCTCAACATCCCTGTGCTCGGCGCCTGCTGCGGCGGTATGGCCGATCTTATCTTCGACAGTCTGCATGAGCGCGAAAAGCATGTCTTAGAAGGCCGTTTGACTGACAGTGACGCGGCCCATAATCTCCGCGGTCAAACGGACTCAGGTTATCTGTTTCATCCAACTTCTGCGGAGTCGCTTTTGGATGCGTTGGTGCATTGGCAAACCGATACGGCTTCGATTCGCGCTGCCAAGAGCCAGGCCTTGTACCAAACGGTACTGAGTCAATGCAGCGCCGAGGCTGAAGCCGAGCGTTATTTGGATGCCATCAAGACACTGGTCGCTCAAACGGCGAGTCACTGATGCTTATCTATTACGCCCCCGGCGGCGGGCTCGGGCACTTGAGCCGGGCACTGAAAGTGCTCGGCTTTATCAAGGCGCAGCAAGCGTTGGTGATCACAAGTCCGCTGCCATTAGCGGTCGATGCGCTGCTACCAAAGGGCATTCAACACATCAGTCTGCCGCCCAGGCTTCAGAGCCGAGCCGAACTCAGCGCTTGGCTCACGCAGTTACTGGCATCGCTCAATAAGCAACAAGAGTGTCGGCTCATGCTGATAGATGCCTTCCCCGGGGGCATTTGGGGCGAACTTGGGGATATTCTCTTGCCTGGCAAACTTGTCTATATCGCCAGATTGCTCAATTGGAATGTCTATCGCCAGCGCGTTGCCCATATTCCCCGTTTTCAGCAAATCTGGTTTTGTGAATGGCCAACCCCGGAGCAGGAACAGGCGCTCTCCAATCAAACGGGCCAACGCTTCTGGCTGCCATTACTCGGCGAAGACAAGTCCAAAGGCGCAACCCCAAATGGTTTTGAAAAGCCTAAACAGACTCTGGTGATCCACTCGGGAAGCCTTGCCGAACAGGCTTTGCTGCTTGAACACGCCACAAAGGCGGGGGAAGAGATAGATATTATTGCGCCGCCGCACCCAAGCGCCGACGCAGGCTTTAATAGCAACCCCCTTGATAGCAAATCCCTTGATAAGAGTGCTCTGAGCGACTTCAACAACTGCACCAACAAAGAGCACGAACCCGGATTAACCCGGTTGCAGCTGTACCCGGCCTCAGATATTGGCTGGCAGTATCAAAAGGTTATCTGTGGCGGCGGCTTCAACCTGGTGAGCGAATATATCCTGCATCCCGGCGCCCTCTTCGTGCCCCTGACCCGGGCGCTGGATTTGCAGCATCTGCGTATCGAACGCGGCTTGGGCGGTTTTTTACCGCCGCCCGGGTTGAGCTCAGTGCCGAACGATATTCTCAAGCGACTTTGAAACGCTCATACTCATATAGTGGTGCTAGCGGAGCTTGTCACTCAAGGCTGTGACTCGGCTATCCGGGCGTGAATACGGTTGACCTCCAGCAAAGCCGCACTGCCGTACCAGGCTTTAAGTTCCATGATAAGGCTACCGGCCTGAACAGCAGGATCGCTGGCCGTCAAGGCTTCCGCCTCAGCCAAACTGGCAACATCAAAGATATAAATCCCCCGCCACTCTCTACAAAAGAGAAGGCCAAAAGGACTTATTCGCACCTTCCCTAAACCCGGATAAAGACTAGATCCGCATCGCCAATTCTGCACCCTGACGAATGGCGCGTTTGGCATCCAACTCGGCAGCGACATCAACGCCGCCAATGAGGTGCATTGGCAAGCCGCACTCTTCCAGTTCCGGCAACAGCACTCGGTTGGATTCCTGACCTGCGCAGATCACCACAGTATCCACTGGCAGCAGTTGCGGCTTGTCATCAATCAGTATGTGCAATCCCTGCTCGTCAAAGCGCTCATAGCTGACCCCACTGAGCTCTGTCACCTTGTGCTGCTTAAGCACCATGCGGTGGATCCAGCCCGTGGTCTTACCTAAGCCTTTACCCAGCTTGCTCTTCTTGCGTTGCAGCAAATACAGCTCTCTGGCCGGGGCATGCGCCTGGGCTTGTTTGGCCAGTCCGCCACGCTCGGCGTAACTTGTGTCTATCCCCCACTGACGATACCAGCGCTCCGGCTCCAGCGTGCTGGACTCCTGCTCGCCGAGGAAATGCGCCAAGTCAAAACCTATGCCACCGGCGCCGATAAGTGCCACCCGCTGGCCGACTTCCACCTCGCCCCGCAGCACCTGTTGATAACTGACCACCTTGGGAGAATCAAACCCGGGCAAGTTGAGCTCTCTTGGTACAACACCACTGGCGACCACCAACTCATCAAAAGCCTCATCCCTGAGCACAGAGGCGTTGAGCGGCGTATTCAAACGCAGGTCCACCTTAAAATGTGCGAGGCGATTCTTGAAATAGCGTATGGTTTCGTTGAATTCCTCCTTGCCAGGGATCTTGCGCGCCAGGTTAAACTGGCCACCGACTTCATCTCGGGCTTCAAACAAGGTCACCTTGTGTCCCCGCTCAGCTGCGTAGACGGCAAACGCCATCCCAGCCGGGCCCGCGCCCATCACAGCCAGGCGTTTGGGTGACTCAGTCTTGGGGAAATTAATCTCTGTCTCATAGCAGGCTCTTGGATTAACCAGGCAAGTAGCACGCTTGAGCGAGAAGGTATGATCGAGACAAGCCTGATTACAGCCGATGCAGGTATTGATGGCTTCGCTTTGATTGGCCGCGGCTTTATTGACAAACTCAGGATCAGCCAGGAAGGGCCTTGCCATGGAAACCATATCCGCCTGCCCCGAGGCAAGGATCTGCTCGGCTATCTCAGGCGTATTGATCCTGTTGGTGGCCACCAAAGGAACACTGAGTTCTTTTTTCAAACGTTCGGTAACCCAGGCAAAGGCGCCTCTGGGTACGCTGGTGGCTATGGTCGGGATCCTTGCCTCATGCCATCCTATGCCGGTATTGATGATAGTGACACCGGCTTGTTCCAGCGCTTTGCCGAGCTCAATGACCTCCTCGAGGCTTGAGCCCTTGTCGACCAAATCCAGCATAGACAAACGAAAGATAATGATGAACTCGGGCCCGACCTTGGCGCGGATAGCGCGAACAATTTCCAGTGGCAGGCGAATACGGTTGGCAAAACTGCCGCCGTACTCATCGCTGCGCTGATTGACCCGCTCACAGATGAACTGATTGATGAGATAGCCTTCAGAGCCCATCACTTCCACGCCATCATAACCGGCCCGTTTGGCCAATTCGGCAGAGGTGGCATAATCCTTTATGGTGCCGCGGATTTGCCGCAAAGACATGGCGCTCGGCGTAAATGGGGTAATGGGCGATTTGACCTTGCTCGGTGCCAGTGAAAAAGGATGATAGCCATAACGACCGGCATGAAGGATCTGCATACAGATCTTGGCGCCGCCCTCATGCACGGCGCGGGTAACGATTTGGTGTTTGCCCACTTGCCAGGGAAAACTCAGCTGACAGGCGTTGGGGGCCAAACGGCCGCGAAAGTTTGGCGCTATGCCGCCGGTGACAATCAAACCCACACCACCCAGCGCCCGCTCCTTGTAGAAGTGTGCCAGTTTCTCAAAACCGCCCTTTTCTTCTTCCAACCCGGTATGCATGGAACCCATGAGTACCCGGTTTCTCAGCTGGGTAAACCCCAGATCCAAGGGTTCTAATAAATGAGGAAAGCCCGACATTAAAACATCCTTTTTAAACAAGTGATTTAAATCAGCATAACCTGAGCCGCCATCAAGCTCAACATAAAGCATGCATTGCAATCTCCCTTCGGCTAAGCCGGTAAAAGCACGCGTATAAAATCACTTACAAATGTGTTTTCCCGTTGCTGTTATTTTCAGTTAGCATTAGCGGAATGCATGGAAAAATGGAGTGGCTATGTCCGCAAAACCCCTGACAACCAAGAATACCCTGATGTTGATCTGGAATGTGATCAACTTCATTCGCAAGCTGGTGTTGAACCTAGTGTTCTTCCCGCTGTTCTTTATCGCTTTGATAGCCGTGGTCATCGCCATGGTCAGCAGTGATGAAATCCAAGTTGAGGATGGCTCGGCGTTGGTATTGAACCTGGCCGGCGGCATAGTGGATCAGAAACGCCAGATTGACCCGTTCGAGGCGATGTTAAACCAAGGCAAAGGACCCGATGTCAACGGCGAAATCTTATTGAGTGATGTGCTCTATACCATTAACAGCGCCACCAATGACAAGCGGATTAAGGCCCTGGTATTGGATCTGTCCGAGTTGCAATATGGCGGCCTAAGTAAGCTCAGCGCCATAGGCCAGGCACTCAATGAATTCAAGGATAGTGGCAAGCCTGTGGTCGCCATAGGTAACTATTATGATCAGAACCAGTATTTCCTGGCGAGTTTTGCCGATACAGTCTACCTCAACCCAGAGGGTATGGTGGCGGTAGATGGCCTGAGCCGCTACCGTCAGTACTATAAGTCGGCACTGGATAAGTTAAAAATTAAAGCGCACATTTTCCGTGTTGGTACTTTCAAGTCAGCGGTTGAACCTTTTATCCGTGACGACATGTCAGAAGCCGCCAAGGAAGCGAACTCTGTTCTGCTCAACGACATCTGGGGCAGCTATACAGACACAGTGGCAGCCAATCGCGGCATAGACAAGTCCAGCCTGGGTCTTAATGCCACAGCTTATTTGGCAGAGTTGGAGCAAGCCGACGGCGATTCAGGCACCATGGCAGTTAACCTCAAGTGGGTCGATAAACTGGCCAGCGCCGAGGACTTCCGCCTGGCGATGTTGGACTTAGTGGGCAAAAGCAAGGAAGGCGATAGCTTCAAGCAGATCAGCTACTATGACTACGCCAAGTTGATGGCACCGCTGCCCGAGTTAGTCCCTTCAGAAGAGATTGGCGTTATAGTGGCCAAGGGCAATATTCTCAACGGCAGTCAGCCGGCCGGTGATATCGGCGGCGAAAGTACCTCCGCCCTGCTGCGTAAGGCGCGCTTCGACGACACTATCAAGGCCGTAGTACTCAGGGTCGACAGCCCCGGCGGCAGCGCCTTTGCTTCCGAGCAAATTCGTCAGGAAGTGCTGGCATTGAAGAAAGCCGGTAAGCCTGTGGTGGTCAGCATGAGCAGCATGGCTGCATCAGGCGGGTACTGGATTTCGGCCAGCGCTGACTATATCTATGCCAACCCCACTACCCTGACCGGATCCATCGGTATTTTCGGCATGATAACCACCTTCGAGGACTCCCTGTCTTCCATCGGCGTCAATACCGATGGGGTGGCCACCTCTGACTGGGCCGGTCTTTCTGTTACCCGGCCACTTTCCGATGGCGTCAAGGCGGTGATCCAGCGCCATATCGAACGTGGCTACAAAGACTTTATCTCACTGGTGGCCAACGAGCGCAATATGACACTCGAGCAGGTGGATAAGATTGCCCAAGGCCGCGTTTGGTCCGGCAAGAAAGCCCTGGAGCTGGGTCTGGTGGATGAGCTTGGCGATCTCGATAACGCTATCGCCAAAGCGGCCGAATTGGCCGAGCTCGATAAGTTCGACAGCCGAGTGATAGAACAGGAACTGACACCTGAGCAACTCTTCATTCAGGAGATGTTCGCCAGTGTCTCAGCTTATCTGCCTCACAGCGTCAAGCAGTCCAGCGTACTGGAAAAGCTGCTGACTCAATGGAGCCAGGTACTGGAAGAGTTTGCCGCCTTTGACGACCCCAACGGCGTCTATCTCTACTGTGATAACTGCAGTTACTGATAATCCTGAAAGCCCGGTTCGCCGGGCTTTTTTGTGCCTTATGCTGCCGGGGTTGATTTGCTATAATCCGGCCTCTCTTTTGCTCCAATGATAAATAAAGCCAGATTATGAACAAAAAAAAGTCCATCTATGTCGCATACACGGGCGGCACCATAGGGATGCAAAAAACCAGTAATGGCTTTGCCCCGGTCGCCGGTTTCCTGACGGAATGCGTCAACTCCATGCCGGAGTTTTTCCATGAAGAGATGCCGACGTTCGTGATCCAGGAATATAGTCCGCTGATAGACTCCTCCAACATGGCTCCCAGCCACTGGCAGATGATAGCCGACGACATTCAGGCCAACTATGACAAGTATGATGGCTTTGTTATTCTTCACGGCACAGACACCATGGCGTTTACCGCCTCGGCGCTATCTTTCATGCTGCAAGATCTCGGTAAGCCGGTTATCGTCACCGGCTCGCAAATTCCATTGGCGCAGCTGCGTTCAGACGGTCAAACCAACTTACTTAATGCGCTGTATATAGCGGCAAATTACCCAGTTGCCGAGGTTTGCCTGTTCTTCAACAATAAGTTGTTCCGCGGCAACCGTACCACCAAGGCTCATGCCGACGGCTTCGATGCCTTTGCTTCGCCGAACTTTCCTTTATTGCTGGAAGCCGGGATCAAGATTCGCCTGCGCGCCGGTAAAATTGCTCCGCCCTGCGATAAGCCCCTGAAAGTGGCGCCCATTACCCCTCACCCCATAGGTGTGGTTACCTTGTATCCCGGGATCTCCACCGAGGTATTCAACAACATATTGCAGCAGCCGGTAAAAGCACTGATATTACTGACCTATGGTGTCGGCAACGCGCCGCAGGACCCCGCCTTGCTGGAAACTCTCAAGCGGGCCAACGACAAAGGCACAGTGCTTATTAATCTGACTCAGTGCCTGCAGGGAAAAGTCAATATGGGCGGTTATGCCACAGGCAACGCCCTGGCAAAAGCCGGCGTTATCAGCGGCGCCGATATGACCACGGAAGCCGCCTTGACCAAGTTGCATTACCTGCTCTCCCAAGGGCTGAGTACAGAAGAGATAAGACGGCAGATGCAACAAAACCTCTGTGGCGAACTCACTTCGGATTGAATTTAATTGATAGTAAAAAGCCCTGTTTATACAGGGCTTTTTTATCATTCGAATCCAGAAACTTAATCAAAGATCAGATTCTTTGAACTCAGCAATGCTCTCACCGCGAAACTGCTTTTTCAGCTGCGCCTTGGACAGCTCGTTGAGCTGGCCACCGGCGCCTATGGTAAAGTGCTCGGTTTGCTCCAAACGCCTGGCCTGATAGAGCATCACCAGTTGCAGTGTGTTTTCCCGCTGCTCCTCGGTCAGCACAGTGCCATCTTCCCACTTACCTATCTCGGCGGCGCTGCGCAGTCTCTCATAGACCTCAACCGGCATCTCTTCAATCACTTTGTTGATATCTGTCATACACTTTTCCGCTTGTGCAAAATAATACGTATCCGGGTTATCAGGTAACCCACGAAACCGAGCGTAAAGCAGATGGCACCGGCGATAGCTCGATTGCCTTCGGCGACTTCTCCACCCCAGAACCAGATAACCACCCCGGCGATAAACAGGGTCAAGGCCAGAAAGCTCTGGTTCATCAGTTTGGTCGACTGCTGAATATGGCTGATCCTCGACAGCGACTCGGTGTTGGGCCCCAGTTTGGAACTGCAGTGTGGGCAACTAGGTGCCTTACTGGAGATCCGCTTGCGGCATAAAGGGCATTCAACCAGTGCCATAGCTGCTCCTTACCTGAGTTTATCCACGACGGCCAGCATGGCGGTCAATGAGGCTTCCCCCAAGTACAGGCAACGCTCGGGAGACCAACCCACCAGCGGATCAGCCAAATTATCGTTGTCCTTAAATGGCATTTCCAAGGTGTTGGACAGGCAGTTGAAGGTTTCGCCGACCCAGTTGGAACCTATGGTCAAGTTGGCCTTGCCAGGCTCGTCCTTTTCATAGCCGTGTTCGGTCTGGAAATCCGGGCTAACCAGCAAGAGCGCCGAGGCAAATTCCTGTTGCAGCTGAGTCAAGCGCTCATCCCAACAAGGAATGCCTTCACAGCCTGCCAGGAATACATAAGGTAGACCTTCATCACCGTGGACGTCATAGAAGAGGTCCACACCGGTTTCTTTCATCTTTTGTACCACATGGTACACCTCGGGGCTCTTCTCCAAGCTTGGCGTTTGCCACTCACGATTTAGGTTAACACCGGCGGCATTGGTACGCAGATGGCCGCGGGCGCTGCCGTCTGGATTCATGTTGGGCACCACATAGAAATTGGCCTTATCCAACAACTGTTTGGAGACAGGATCATCCGAGTCCAGCAAACGATACAGTAAACCTTCCACCAGCCATTCGGCCATGGTTTCCCCTGGGTGCTGACGGGCTGTGATCCAGATATTGCGCTTGCTGCTATCGCCATCTCCCACCTTGACCAGGGTCAGATCGCGACCATCCAGGGTCAGCCCCAGGTGCTCCAGGCTCACTTCAGGATGCACTTGCACTGCACTGAGCAGATCCAGGTGGCGTTCATAACTGTAAGGTGCAAAATAGGCTATCTGAATCGCATCGGCGTCCAATTCAACATTGATGCTTAGTTTACCGTCTTCATATTTGGTCGGCAGACGGAACCAGTGCTGGCGATCATAACTGGCAACCGCCTGGTAGTTTTCCCAGCCTTTGGGATAAGAAGCGCTGCCGGCGTTGATGATATTGAGGGTGTAGCTATTTCCTACCTGGCCTTCAAAACGGAAATTGAACCACTGGTAGAACTCTCCGCCCTGATCCGGGCGGATCGCCAGTCTGATGTCGTCCTTGTCATCCAAACTGATGACCTGAATATTGCCACCATCAAAATTCGCGCTGATCCGCATGATGTTTTCCTTCATTGCTTTTATAGGGTATGGAGCCCGAAGGCTCGCGCAAGTGGGCTATAGGATAAACCAAATCGGCCGCGCTTGAAAACGCGGCCGACTCTGGCTTGATATGCGAAGATTAATCAGTGATGGTTTACAGCTACTCACCAAAGGCTGAAACTGTATCCCTGGCCGCGCACCGTATTGATAAGGCTTCTTGGCAAACGGGTCTGCTCCAGTTTTCGCCGGGTATTGGAGATATGCATATCCAGATTTCGATCAAACCGCCCTAGCTCTTTTTTTAACACCCGTCGCTGCAGCTCTTGCTTGGTAACTACTTGGCCCTTACGCTCAAACAGATATTTAAACAAACGAAACTCAGTCTGAGTCAATGCCAACTGCTGATCGGCAATAGCCACAGTGTAATCCGTCTCATCAAATTGGATCTGTTTATTGAGCGCCAGATCAGCAGGTTCCTGCCCCTTGCTGATATTTATCCTTCTTATGAGCGCCTGAATACGGACCAATAACTCTTTGACGCTGAATGGCTTACTCAAAAAATCATCCGCCCCCAGCTCATAGCCTTTAATCCTTTCCTCTTCGCTATCGACAGCCGAAATCACTATCACAGGTGTGCTGTCCTTACGGGCAAGCAACATCTCAAAACCATTGAGTTTGGGCATCATTAAGTCGAGCAAGATAACATCTGGGGTAAAAGTGTCGAGTCTCATCAGTGCATCCAAACCATCAGCGGCACAAATAACATCGTGCCCCTCGCCCTCCAGTGCTTCCTTGAGCAAGTCCCTGAACTCCAGGTCATCGTCCACCAATAAAATTTTCGTCATTTTCGTTAATAAAATTCTCAAATAAGAACCATTACCATTAACGTTAACATAATTATCCTGGTCGAGCCAGAAAAATTCACGGGTTATAATGATGTAAGGTGCACAGAGTCACATATAAGGAGTTATGAAAAAGGGACAGCTGGTCAAACTGTCCCTGTAGTCAACAGGACAAGTTAAGATTACCGCCACTGAGGCTGCAAACTTTATCCCTGCCTTTTATTGTCCACCTTACTTGTCTTGCATAAGCTGGCTGATGTATTTGACCGGAGCACTACCATAACTGAGGAAGTTTTCGTGGAACGTCTTGAGATCAAATGCCTTGCCTTGCTGCTGTTTAAGTTCTTCCCTTAAGTCGTAAATTTCACGATAACCAGCGTAATAGCTGGTTAACTGTACCTGGCTCAGCGTTGCCCGGCGCCACTTACCTTCCGCCTCGGCTTGCTGCTGGAAAGCTTCGTCAGTCATCAATTTAATGGCCTGCTCTTCAGTCATCCCCTTGACCTGAATGCTGTAGTCAAGAATGGTGTTGCAAATTACCCTGAGGTTCCACTTGTAGTACATCAGCCACATTTCCGGCTCAAAGTTACCATAGCCCTGTTCCAGCATCATACGCTCGGCATAAACGGCCCAACCTTCGACCATGGCGCCGTTACCAAACAGACTCTTGACTAGGCTCGGTGACTCATTGGAGTACACCAGTTGGGTGTAATGGCCGGGGATCGCCTCATGTATGTTCAGTACCTGCAATATCCAGTGGTTATACTCGCGCAAGTAACTTTCGGCCTGCTCGTCAGTCATGCCATCAAGGGGAGTCACGTTATAATAGGTGTTGCCGCCCTTCTCATAGGGGCCGGGAGCACTGATGGAAGCACCGGCAAACCCCCGCATGTATTCAGGTGTTTCCCTGACCACCAAAGGTTTTTTCGGATCCAGAGTCACCAGCTCGTGTTGATTGACAAACTTCACCAGCTCGGGGATCTGTGCCCTCACCTCGTCGACAAAATCTTCCCGCTTGACATGCCGGGCCGAAAGCTTGTCGATCAACTGCCTGATAGCCTTTTTCTCGTCTTGCGGCTTGGGCTCTTGGAAATACTTACCCCAGAGCTTGTCGGTAATTTTTGCCATTTCGCCCTGAACCCTGGCCTTATCGGCCAGCGCCTTTTCATAGAGGACCTTGGCGCTCATACCAGCCTGAATATCGAAGGCGAACTTCTCCTCATAAAGCACTTCACCTATCCGGAAACTACGGCTGCCTTCCTGCTTAAGTTGCTGTTCCAGCTGTTTGAGAAACTGGATATGCCCTTCGATGGCCGCCACGGCTTTATCCATTCTTTGCTTGAATAACGCCTTTTCATCAGCGTTCAGGCCAGAGGCGTTCACCTTGGCGAGCAGTTCATCGGACAATACCGAAAAGGCGCCCTGATTTTGCATGATGGCCAACTCTGTGTGCTCAAGAGTGGGATTATCTATGTTTTGCTGCGCCGCCCGGTAATAGGCCGGCACATTTTCCAATCGGCCCAATACAGAGCGCAACCTTTGCTCCAGAGGTGCAAAGTCCTCATTGATGATTTGCGCAAAGCCCCCAGCCACGTTGTAACTGGACGGGTCCCACTGCCAGGACTTGAAGCGCTTGATTTCCCACTCCATGCTACCGAGGACGTTTTCAATCAAGCGATAGTCAATCAGGTTGGCAGCGGTAAGCGCCGCAAAATCAAAGCTCGCCATCTTGGCTCGCTGCTGCTGAATAAAATTCAGCGTTGTAGTACGGCTGGTCGCGTCCGGTACCAGGAGTTTGGCATCATATTGATGAAAGCCATTATAGAGCGCCCATGTCGGTGCAACTTGCCACAGAGAATCGATAAAGCTTTGACTGAATGAACTAAAGGCTTGGTTCTGATCTTGTTTAACGGCAGCAGAAACGTTAGATGCCATCGCTTCGGGCGAGCTTTGGGTTTGACATGCGGACAAACCTGTCAGCGCCAGTGACACCGCCAGGCACAGAGTGAGTTTTTTCATATGATTTCCTTCCCGGCACCCGTATGTTGGAAATTTGAATTCTTATCGGTTTTTCGGGTGCATAGTTTGCTAGTAAATCATGGAAGCAGGAACTTTTCAGCAATTGATTAATAAAGAGACATGCTTTGTTACAGTTTGCGAGCTGGCATGAATTGCATATGACCATAGTGAAGCCCAGAGGAGTGAAGCGATTTCAAGCTTCTATAGAAAACCAACTGATACAGAAGAAGCATTTCATACGCTGAAAGCAAAGAATATCTGACATAGAGAAGCTTTTTAAACGAGTTTTTATATTCTTTAATTTTAACCGGCATATAAAGGATGCTTGTGTGCTGGGCCGCGGTGATTCCATATATACCGAGCAATTAAAAATGCCGCTCATTGCAACTGAGCGGCATCCTGGTTTTAGTACAAGGCTATTTTTAGTCGCGGTAAATCTCGCCGTAGAAGCTCGCCAGCAACAAGGCTTTTAACTCACTGATCAGAGGATACCTGGGGTTAGCACCTGTACACTGATCATCAAAAGCATCTTCAGCCAGCTCATCCAATTTATCCAGGAAATCGGCCTCCTTGACGCCGGCTTCCTGAATTGAAACCGGGATCCCCAAAGCCTGTTTCAACTGTTCGATTTTAGCTATCAAACGCTCGACTTTTTCGGCGTCACTCAGCCCAGCGTCTGTCAGTTTGAGGTGATCGGCAATAGCGGCATAGCGGCAGAGCGCCTTGGGTCTGTCATACTGGCTAAAAGCAGCTTGCTTGGTTGGCAGGTCGGTGGCGTTGAAACGGATGACATTGCTTATGAGCAGTGCATTGGCCAAACCGTGGGGCAGATGGAATTCGGCGCCCAGTTTGTGGGCCATAGAGTGACATATGCCCAAGAAAGCGTTGGCAAAGGCAATACCGGCAATGGTGGCGCCGTTGTGCACTTTTTCGCGGGCAATCGGCGCCGCTGCGCCTTCTTCGTAAGCCTTGGGCAGGTGCTCAACCAGAAGATCCAAGGCCTGCAATGCCTGGCCATCACTATACTCATTGGCCATCACGCTGACATAGGCTTCCAAGGCATGGGTGATGGCATCTATCCCGCCAAAGGCGGTCAAGGACTTAGGCATGTTCATCACCAGGTTGGGATCCACAATCGCCATATTGGGAGTCAGTTCATAATCGGCAATGGGATACTTGGCACCTGTCTGCTCATCAGTCACCACGGCAAACGGTGTAACTTCAGAGCCTGTGCCCGATGTGGTAGGGATAGCTACCATCTTGGCCTTGCGCCCAAGTTTGGGGAACTTGTAAATACGTTTGCGAATATCCATGAAACGCAGCGCCAAATCGGCAAAGTCCACCTGCGGATGTTCATACATCACCCAGATGATCTTAGCGGCGTCCATGGGGGAGCCGCCGCCCAGTGCGATGATCACATCCGGCTGGAAGCTCTCGGCTACTTTAGTGCCGGCGCGAACTACCGCTAAGGTAGGATCGGCCTCCACTTCATAAAACACTTCAGTATCCAGCCCTAATCCTTTGAGGATCTTGACGGTTTCATCACAGTAGCCGTTATTGAACAAGAACTTGTCTGTCACTATTAAGGCGCGGCGTTTGTCGGCCAACTCTTCCAGGGCAATAGGTAGGCTGCCACGGCGGAAATAGATGGAGGATGGAAGCTTGTGCCACAACATATTCTCGGCCCTCTTGGCGACGGTTTTCTTGTTGATAAGATGACTCGGGCCCACGTTCTCCGAAATCGAGTTCCCTCCCCAGGAGCCACAGCCCAAAGTGAGAGAAGGTGCCAGCTTGAAATTATAGAGATCGCCAATCCCGCCTTGAGATGCCGGGGTGTTTATCAGAATTCGAGCGGTTTTCATCCGCTCACCAAAACGCTTGACCCTTTGCACCTGGGTATCTTGATCTGTATAGAGCCCAGAGGTATGGCCGATACCACCGAGTTTCACCAAGGCATCAGCCTTATTCAGAGCCTCATCAAAGTCTTTGGCGCGGTACATCCCAAGCAGCGGCGAAAGCTTTTCATGAGCGAAAGCTTCGGCTTCGGTTATTGCATCCACCTCACCGATCAGCACCTTGGTCCAGCTCGGTACGCTGAAGCCGGCCATTTCGGCAATACGCGCCGCACTCTGGCCAACAATGTCGGCATTGAGAGCGCCATCTTTGAGGATAACCTGTTTCACGGCAAAGCATTCTTGGTCATTGAGCAGGTAACCACCATGATGAGCAAAACGCTCTCGTACTGCTTGATAGACGCTGTCGAGCACCACAACAGCTTGTTCAGAGGCACATACCACACCATTATCAAAGGTTTTTGACATCAAAATGGAAGCCACCGCGCGTTTGATATCTGCGGTTTCATCAATAACCACGGGTGTGTTACCTGCGCCGACACCTATGGCAGGTTTTCCGGAAGAGTAAGCGGCTTTCACCATACCCGGGCCACCGGTTGCCAGAATGAGATTTATCTTTTCATGGGTCATCAGATGATTGGAAAGTGCGACGCTGGGTTCATCTATCCAACCTATTATGTCCTCGGGGGCTCCGGCTTTAATGGCTGCATCAAGCACTATTCGGGCAGCCGCGACTGTGGATGCTTTGGCCCTGGGGTGTGGAGAGAACACTATGGCATTACGGGTTTTCAGGCTGATCAGCGCCTTGAAGATAGCAGTGGAGGTTGGGTTGGTTGTCGGTACTATGCCGCAGATGATCCCCACGGGTTCGGCAATTGTGATAGTGCCGAAGGTGTCGTCTTCTTCCAGAATGCCGCAGGTCTTTTCATCTTTATACTTGTTGTAGATGTACTCTGAAGCAAAGTGGTTTTTAATCACTTTATCCTCCAGCACTCCCATAGCGGTTTCGGCGGCGGCCTGTTTCGCCAGCGCGATTCTGGCATCGGCGGCAGCCAGCGCCGCGGCACGAAATATCTTGTCGACTTGCTGCTGACTGAAACCTGCGAATCTCGCCTGAGCCTGGCTGACTCTTTCCAGTAGCAGATCCAGTTCCTGGGTATTGGTGACTTTCATAATCAGTTTCCCGTAAAAAAATTTAACAAAGGCTCATCTTGGTTAAACTCTCTCACATGAAATAAAATTACATCCAAACCGGGTGGACATCTGTGATCTTGGCCACAGGCATGGCGTTTTATGTAATTCAACAACGTTACATCAGATTCAAGCATAGAAAAAATCTTTGTATTAGAATCGACTATACTGCAGCTTTGACTGCACTGATATTACGAAAATTTATTCGAAGTTGTGACCAAGTATAGAAAATCTCATTTCTGGGGTTTGTTAACTTAGGGTAGAGTATGCACCGTCTCAAGTTACTGTTTCCCGGTGAGTTCCCTACACTGGAAGGATACGAAATTGGATTTGACCCTGTACGTTAAATTTTTCCTCGGACTGGTGGCTATCATCAACCCGGTGGGCCTGTTGCCGGTATTTGTCAGCCTGACCAGTCACCAGACTGAGGCTGAGCGTAACCATACCGCTAAAATATCCAACTTTGCCGTGGTAGTAATCCTCCTGGTTACCACAGTGGCGGGTCAGTATATATTGAATATGTTCAGTATTTCGTTGTCGGCATTCCGAATTGCCGGCGGTACACTGATTGCCATCATCGCCATGTCCATGTTGCAAGGAAAGCTGGGCGAGGTGAAACGCAACCAGGAAGAAGACAGAGAAGCCTCTGCGATGGAGTCGGTTGCCGTAGTACCGCTGGCTTTGCCTCTAATGGCTGGCCCCGGGGCTATCAGCTCAGTTATCGTCTTTGCCGCCGAGCATAAAGGCCTGGCTAATCTGCTGGCCATGTCGGTGACTGTAGCACTGTTCGGTCTGCTCAGCTTCGCATTGTTCAGAATGGCTTCGGTTATCAATAAGCTGCTCGGTAAAACAGGGATCAACGTGATCACCCGTCTGATGGGACTCTTGATGCTATCCATTGGTATCGAGGTAATAGCCGCAGGTTTTAAGGGGCTGTTTCCCAACTTACTGGGTTAAAATAAATCGCGTAATATATTGATATTATGGATACCCCTCTCACAAATTGTGCCGCTATACGTCAGGCTCAATCGTACAAGCTAATTCACTGTAAAAAAGTTTGGAATCTTGACTGCGTACCCGATATTATTCAAAGGATTATGCTTAGAAAGATACCCTCCGACATAGTCGGAGGTTTTTCATATATGCCTACAAGGCTTTCTTACAGCAGCGCCCTAACAAGCCGGCACGAAGTCTGACAGTTCATATAAACCAATACAGCCTAATTAAGAATGGATATGGAATACAATAGAGAAAACATTGAGCAACTGCTAGAAGGGAAATTGCAACAAGCTTTAAGTGATTTTGGTGAAAAAGAGCTAAAAATCATTGATGTAGGAGTGTTTCCTTGGCACTCCGAGATTAGCGTATCCTTTCTCTTCAGCGAAGATTCGGCAGCTGAAGATGATATCGCGGCATGGCCCCATTTTGATTACTCCAAGATATTTGCAGGTGATTGGGACCAAGCCAGAGAATTAGCCAAGAGAATGAATGAAAAGTGGGCTACCAATAATGATCCTATCCCATTCTTCTTTGATTTCGGTTCTGCATTAACATCTGACCGAATATCGAGCGTTATAAAACGGTTTAATCTGGCACCGGACTTTAGGATACAAGTACTGAACCCAGATGATCCTAAAAGTGAGAACTTCTGTTGTTGATGAGTAACAGTAATCTGCTGTCGAACCGCTAATTTCAAAGCAAATCACTCTCTACAAAATGAATGCTAGAAGATTTGTTTGAATCATCCTTTGATATACTGGCCTTGTGATTCTTTGCCCATATTTTATCGGATAGCGCATTAGGCTGTTGATTAATCCAACACTCTAGAAAACACTATGCTTGATACCCACAGGGATTATTAAGTCAGGATGGATAAATAAGTGAACGAAGCAGTAATACTGAAATTAAGGACTCTCATGACATACATCAGGGAGAAGAGAACTACAGATGCTATCGACTTGCTGCAGATGAATTCCGAGCTGGTTCGATTACAAACGCCATTGGGCAGCTTGCTTCATATTGCTGCAGATCATGACAACTTGGAATTGTGCCAGGCTTTGGTCAAGCTGGGAGCCGATATAGATAGCGGAGACAGTATCAGTGGCAGCAGTCCAATCCATAGAGCTGCGTCGAATGGCAACCAAGATATTTTGAACTACTTCATCGGCCTTGGAGCAAGACTCGATATTTCTGAGCCAGACCGTAATCCCCTTTTTACTGCAATTCATTATGGCCACTTCCATATTGTAAAGCGGTTAGTTGAGGCGGGTATAGATACCCAAATCCGTTATACCGGCCAGACGATGAAGGACATGGGAGCCCTTGAGTTTGCCCTTGAATGGGGGCGTACTGACATTGCTGATTATATCCAATCCGTTAGCTAACTTACCTCCGCCACTATTTTATTTTTATTGACAGTAAGCTCTACAGATTAGTGACAACCATATTTTACAGGCACCACCAGAGCGTTAATTCAACAAGGCCACAGTCAAAGGGAATCATCCAAATAAAACGCCCGTTTACAAAGCGGGCTTCTCTGAATATGGCAAAGGAGCAGGGATTTGAACCCTGCATGACGGCGCTATAAACCCAGCAATCCTCAAAGCAGTGCCAAGCCAATCCGTATCATCAAAACTGATGATACGAAAAAGCCCGCCTATTGCACAAGCGGGCTTCTCTGAATATGCCAAAGGAGCAGGGATTTGAACCCTGCATGACGGCGCTATAAACCCAGCAATCCGCTAACCGCCTATACCAGGCTATACCAGGCTAATCGCTATCATCAAAACTGAGATGCGAAAAAGCNCGCCTGTTTACACAAGCGGGCTTCTCTGAATATGGCGGAGGAGCAGGGATTTGAACCCTGGATGGGCTATAAACCCATGCCGGTTTTCAAGACCGGTGCATTCAACCACTCTGCCACCCCTCCGGAACGAGGCGAATAATATATCCAACATAAAGGCGTGTAAACCTTTAATAAATCATTTCGCTCCAACTGCTTATTCGTTAGGCAAAGCGGTTTTTAGTTGAACAATCCAGCTTTGTAAGCCCTTGAAAATGTGCTGACGATATAGAGTTCCCAGTTTTGCCGCTCTAATGAATATGCTTAAAAAAGCAAAAACCCGACCATAAGGTCGGGTTTTTTTAATCTGGCGGTGAAGGAGGGATTCGAACCCTCGATACGTTGCCGTATACACACTTTCCAGGCGTGCTCCTTCAGCCACTCGGACACCTCACCGCATCGATACTATTTACTGTGTGTATCAACACATTCACCAAGAGACATATCTCTATCCCCTTGATGGAGCGGTACTTTACGCAAAAGGCGAATGCCGGTCAAGCAAAAATCCTCCTTAATCTCCGTTTGCGCGTTTGCTGAGCAGCACGGTTCATAAATGGTTCAATCAATGTTCATTGAGCCTGAATTTACTCACTTCATCGCTCATCTTGTTGGCGTCTTTAATCAACAGCTCATTGAGTTTGCCAAGCTCATTGGCAATATCCTGGGTATTGCGGTAGATATCGCTGATCTGCATCGCATTGCGATTCACCTCTTCTGATACGGCAGACTGCTCGTGGGTCGCAGCAGCTATCTGTTCATTCATGCTATCGATAACTTCCACGTGCTCAACTATGCGCCTGAGCTCCTCACCGGCGCGGTTTGCCTCATCAACACTGATACCAGCCTGAGCCTTGCCTTTGGCAATAGCGGCTACCGCCACTTCGGCGCCCTGTTTGAGCCTTTCTGTCATATTCCGGATATCTTCGGTGGAAGATTGTGCCCGCTGCGCCAGATTGCGCACCTCATCGGCCACCACGGCAAAACCGCGGCCCATTTCGCCGGCCCTGGCGGCTTCGATGGCGGCATTCAAAGCCAGGAGATTGGTCTGCTCAGCTATGCCACTGATGACCTCCAACACACTGACAATGCCGTGAATATCTTTATCCAGTTTGGAGATGGTCTCTGCGGCATAACTGATTTCTTCAGCCAGTTCATTGATAGCCGATGCCGTGCGCCCCACTTCCAGGCTCCCTTCCCTGGCCTCAGTGCTGGCTTGATTGGAGGCTTCAGAGGCCCGTACTGCATTGGAGGCAATTTCCTGTACTGTGGAACTCATCTCTGTCATCGCCGATGCCACTTGCTCTGTCTCGCTGTAGCCAACCGCTACATCAGCCTGCATCTGGGTCGAGTGCTGTTCCATCTGTTGTACCACTCCCAGCAAGGTCTTGCTGCTGGAGCGAACCCGCAGTATCACCTGCTCAAAGTCGGTCATCATACTGTTGAAGGACTCGGCCAGCTCGCCAAACTCATCTTTGCCCGTATGGGGCAAGCGCACACTCAAATCATAATCTGCCCGAGCTCGGGTCACCCCCTGGTGCAATTCCCGCAAACTGCCGTGTAGATACTTAAGAATAATGCTGGAAACAAGACTGACAATGATTAAACCAAACACCATAATCCCAAGTACTATCCAGGTCTGGTTAGTAGCATTTTGCTGTTTGCTCAAGGTCTCGGCCAGGAGTTTATTCGACAGTTTCCGCTCAAATTCATGTAACAGATTGATGCGTGCTGTCGACTGATTAAACCAAGTTTCCGGAGACTGGGACTTGAGATCCTCGGCTTTCTGGCCATAAGCCAAGTCCCTCAAACGAGCGACTTCGGCAACAGCAGCTTGCGCTTGCAATGCCTGTAAATCCTTGAGTGCGGTTTCATCAGCCAAGGCCACAAACCTTTCCTGGTAAGCATTTTGCTCGGAGACCAGAGTGATAAATTTACGGTAGACACCGGGTTTGAACTCACTTTGACCGAAGGTAGAGCTGAGAACTGCCCGCTCGATACCGGCACGTTCCTTCATCTGCAAAAACGCCGAGAATGCTGCAGCTTGCATGGCAATTTGTTGATCGCCGCCCTTCTGCACACTGAGATCGACTATCGAAAGCAGTAATCTATTCAGCTCAGTGTAAAATGCCACTTCTTCAGCAACGCTTATCCCTTGTCTATCAACCTGGCTGCGAATTTCTCTCAAGCGGGCAATGCTGCTTCTGACCTGTGCTAAATCCGTAGCAAAATCGGCGGGAAGCTGATGACTATTCAGAAATTCATTAAATTGTTGTAACTGTTTGTCGGTCAGTTGCCGCTGGCCAGGCAACTTGTCGGCAAAACTTTTGCCCTTGGAACCAAGATAACCTGCGCTCATGCCGCGCTCTTTTTGCAGTTCATGTACCAGCGCCGAGTTGACCGCTGCAAGCTCACTGAGATCCAGCACTTCTTCCAGGCCATTGGCGAGCGACAATCGATCGCTGAACAATAAAATACCAAATAGAGTTGCCGCGATAAAAGGCGGCAGGATAACCAAGAGAAATTTGTGTTTCAGAGGGAGATTTTCAATCCATTGCCATTTCATTGATGCATCCTTTAAGCAGCTAACTTACTCATTTATTACTATGAAATTCAATTTTCAGCATACGTTGGCAAGTATAGTCGATGCTAATGGATGTCAATGGAAAAAGAGCCTACAAATGTAGGCTCTTTATTGGCTTGTCGAATAAAAAACAGTTTGAGCTATTCAGGCGTTGCCTTTGACCTGCATATTGAGGGTTTTGGCAAAATCCAGCATCCGGGTCAGAGGCACCAGAGCGCCTTTACGCAGCGCTTCATCGACGAAGATCTCATGTTGGCTGCTGTCCTGGTTTTCCAGCGCGCTGGCAATCGCCTTGAGACCATTCATTGCCATCCAGGGGCAGTGAGCACAGCTGCGGCAAGTGGCACCTTCACCGCCGGTTGGGGCTTCAATCAGGGTCTTGCCCGGCGCGGCCTGTTGCATCTTGTAGAAGATGCCTCTATCGGTGGCCACGATAAAGGTATCATTGTCCATGGTCTGGGCAGCTTTGATCAACTGACTGGTTGAACCTACGGCATCGGCCATTTCCACAACACTCGCCGGAGATTCAGGGTGAACCAGAATAGCGGCGTTCGGATGCTGCGCTTTTAATTGACGCAAGGCCCTGGCCTTGAATTCATCGTGAACGATACACTCGCCCTGCCACATCAACATCTCGGCACCGGTTTGCTTGGCAATATAACTGCCCAAGTGACGGTCTGGCCCCCAGATGATCTTCTTGCCTTCGCCGTCCAGGTGTTCCACGATTTCCAACGCTATGCTGGAAGTCACTACCCAATCGGCCCGGGCTTTGACCGCAGCCGAAGTATTGGCATAAACCACTACCGTGTGATCCGGATGCGCGTCGCAAAAGGCACTGAACTGCTCATTAGGACAACCAACATCCAAAGAACAGGTGGCTTCCAGAGTCGGCATCAGAATGGTTTTTTCCGGGCTCAGGATCTTGGCGGTTTCCCCCATAAACTTAACCCCGGCAACGATGAGCGTTTTGGCGGGATGATCACGCCCAAAACGCGCCATTTCCAGCGAGTCGGAAACGCAGCCACCGGTTTCCTCGGCCAGAGCCTGAATTTCAGGGTCCGTATAGTAGTGGGCAACCAGCACGGCATTCTGCTCTTTGAGCAGTTGCTTGATCCTGGCTTTGTATTCGCTTTTTTCCTGTTCAGACAAGGGAACCGGTTTGGGCGGGAACGGATATTGAATATTTTCTATGCTTGGTGCTACCTGACTCATAACAGACCCAATGCGACTAATACTGTTGGCAATTATACGAAATCTGCCATCAAATCGTAACCACTTTGTGCTCGGGATCAAATAAAGCCACTGCCTTAAGAAGGCAAGAAGAGTGCAGCTCCCGAAACACACCTAAAACAAGGCCCCGCATTGCGGGGCCTTCAAGCTTATCTCATCGCCAACAGCATTTCCTGCGGCTGCTCGAGATACTGTTTCCACAGATTACAGAAGCGGGCAATGGTGCCGCCATCTATCACTCTGTGGTCACCTGACCAACTGACTTGCATCAGTTTACGGGCTTCTACCTTACCCTTGGCATTGAAACG
This sequence comes from Shewanella sp. BJSY2023SW007, assembly GCF_047314525.1. NCBI lineage: Bacteria > Pseudomonadati > Pseudomonadota > Gammaproteobacteria > Alteromonadales > Shewanellaceae > Shewanella > Shewanella sp. BJSY2023SW007. Next base: position 62,463 of record NZ_JBKORL010000074.1, read on the forward strand.
CGGCAGGGTTTGCACCTTACCCAAGGCCACAATCGCCACTTCGGGTTTATTGATAATAGGTGTTGCCACAGTGCCGCCCAGCGCGCCTATATTGGAGATAGAGATGCTGCCATCTTTAAGATCGGCAGGTGCCACTCTACCTGAGCGCGCGGCCTGGGTCAGACGAGTGACTTCGGCGGCAACATCCAGAATCGACTTATCCTGCACATCCTTGACGTTGGGCACCAACAAACCGACCTTGGAGTCAACGGCCATACCTATGTTATGACGGCCAAGATAGGTGAGCTCAGTGCAATCGGCGTTCACTCGGCTGTTGATCACCGGAAACTCGGTCAGCGCCAGCGACATGGCCTTCATAAAGAAAGGCATCATGGTCAGCTTGAGCTCGTCATTGGAGTACTTGGCCTTCATCGCTTCACGAAGGGCGATAAGCTCGGTCAAGTCCAGCTCTTCGCAGTAAGTAAAGTGCGGAATGCTGGAAACTGATTCCGTCATCATCCGCGCCATCACAGCGCGAACGCCCTTGATAGGCTCTACCCTGTCGTTTGCGGTTGCCGCTGCGCCGGTTTGCACTTGGCCCTGTGGCAAAGTTTGGGGTTGGGCTTGCGCCTGAGGAGTCGCCCCCTTAAGGAAACGCTCGATATCCTCTTTGTAGACCCGGCCGTTTTTGCCGCTGCCGGGCACTTTGGCGATATCGACATCCAGGCTGCGAGCCATACGTCTTACCGCTGGGCTCGCCAGTGCCTTGCCTTGGGGCACCATACTGCTGCCAGCAGTTTGCGAGCCGCTCTGGGCTTGAGTCTGGGCTTGAGAGACGGCAGATGCTGAGCCTGATGGAGCACTTGCTGCAGCGGTTTGAGCCACAGGTGCACTGCCTGATTCTGCGGCAACTTCAATGGCAAACAGTGGCTGATGCACTTGGGCCAACTGCCCCTTACGGTAGTGCAGCTTGACGATTTTACCGGCCTTCATCGCCGGGATTTGCACCAGTGCCTTGTCTGTCATTACATCGCAGATGGGTTGATCTTCAACCACAGTGTCGCCTTCTGCGACCAGCCACTCCACCAGTTCGCACTCGACTATGCCCTCGCCGATATCCGGCAGCATAAAGTCTTCCACCTGCCTGTCGGCGCTAGCCGTAGTGTTAGTGCTAGACGATGCGGCAGTATCGGCGCTGGCTGCAGGTACAGGCGATTCGCTGTCTGCAGCGTCCACTTCCACGGCATACAAAGGCTCATGCACCTTGGCAATTTCACCCTTGGCGTAATAAAGCTTACTGATAACACCGGGGAAAGGCGCTGGAATTTGCACCAGTGCCTTGTCTGTCATCACATCACAAACAGGTTGATCTTCGGCGACGGTATCGCCCTCAGCCACCAACCATTCCACCAGTTCACACTCAACAACACCTTCGCCTATGTCGGGCAAAATAAAATCTTTAATCATCCTGGCTCTCCTAAAAATTCACCGAGGCCTTGATGGCTTCAAAGGTTTTAAGCGCATCCGGCATATATTCTTTTTCGTGGATCAGGGGATATGGTGTATCCAGACCACAAACCCGGCTGATGGGCGACTCCAGGTACAGGAAACATTCCTGTTGGATGGTAGCGGCAATTTCACCGGCAAAACCACCGGTCAGCGGCGCTTCGTGGTTGATAAGCAATCTGCCGGTCTTTTTCACCGACTCGGCCACGGTTTCCACATCCCAAGGCGCGAGAGTACGAAGGTCGATGACTTCACAGTCGATGCCTTCCTCCTTGGCCATATCGGCCGCCTTCTCAATGATTTCCATCTGCGCGCCCCAGGCGAGCAGAGTAATATCTTTACCTTCACGAACCACTTCGGCTTTACCCAGCTCCAATTGATAATCGCCTTCCGGCACATCGCCGACAGAGGCGCGGTACAGGCGCTTGGGCTCGAAAAAGACCACTGGGTTGTTATCGCGAATGGCGGCCAGCAGCAAACCCTTGGCTTGGTAGGGGTTACGGGGAACCACCACCTTAAGACCGGGTGTTTGGGTAAAGTAGGCTTCCGGTGACTGGGAGTGATAATGACCGCCGGCAATGCCGCCGCCATAGGGGGTTCTGAAAGTCAGGCCGCCGACATCAAACTCGTTGCCGCTACGGTATCTGAACTTGGCCGCTTCGTTGACGATTTGATCGAACGCCGGGAAGATGTAGTCGGCAAACTGGATTTCCGCTACCGGCGTCATGCCGTTGGAAGCCAGGCCGTTGGCAAAGCCGGCAATCCCCTGCTCGGTAAGTGGAGTATTGAAACAGCGCTCACGGCCAAACTTTTCCTGCAAACCGGAAGTTGCCCGGAACACACCGCCGAAATGGCCTACGTCTTCACCGAAAACCAGCATCTTGTCGTCGGCTTCCATCGCTATGGTCAGGGCATTATTGATGGCCTGTAACATATTCATCTGTGCCACGCTTATGATCTCCCTGCTGTTTTAGGATAGGCTTTCGGATACTTGGCAACGTGGGCCTTAAGCTCGGTTAATTGCTGCTTGAGCGCCGCTGTCGGCTGATCAAAAACATCTTCTATGATGGCTTCTATAGTTGGTGCCGGAACCTTTTCGGCCACTTTTACCGCGGCCAGCACTTCCTCGCGATACTTCTCATACAGCTCGGTCTCGTCGCTTTCCTTGAGCCAGCCTTTGTTGATCAGCCACAACTTGAAGCGTTTCACAGGGTCGTGCTGTTGCCACTTGGCTTCTTCTTCTTTAGAGCGATAACCGGATGGATCGTCGGAAGATGAGTGGGCGCCCAGGCGGTAGGTCATGGCTTCAATCAGCACAGGCGCGTTGTTTTCAAGCGCGAAGGCTCTGGCTTGCTGCGTTGCGGCCAGAACCGCCAGCATATCGTTACCGTCGACTCTGATGGTGTGCATGCCATAACCAACGCCGCGGCTGGCTATGCCGTTACCGGCGTACTGCTCTTCCGTAGGGGTTGAGATGGCGTAGCCGTTGTTGCGGCAGAAGAAGATGACCGGCGCTTTGTGAACTGCGGCCATATTAAGACCGGCATGGAAATCACCTTCAGAGGCGGCACCTTCACCGAAGTAACAGATAGCGACATTACGCTTGCCCTGCATCTTCAGCGAGTAACCTACACCGGATGCCTGCGGGATCTGAGTCGCCAGCGGTGAAGAGATGGTTTGATAGTTGAGTTCACGGCTGCCGTAGTGAATAGGCATCTGCCGACCTTTGCCCAGATCTTTCTCATTGCTGAACATCTGGTTCATAAACTGCTCAGTGGTAAAGCCGCGATAACGCAGTGCGGCATGTTCGCGGTACTGGGCAAGGATCACATCCTTGTCATCCAGCGCGGCGGCACTGCCGATAACGGCGGCTTCTTCACCGATACAGGTCATGTAAAAACTGATCCTTCCCTGACGCTGGGCGCCCAACATACGTTCGTCCAGGACACGGGTGAAGACACAGGTATCGAATATCTTGCGTGACAGGGCTTCATCTATGACGGGCAATACTGCCTCTTCATAGGTGGTGCCGTCGGCCTGAAGTATTTTGAGTACAGGGATATGCAGCGAGTCCTTGTTCAAAAAACTCACCCGGTGCACAGTCTCATTCATCTTTGTTGCGTTGCTCATAGTGTGCTCTTGTTATCTCTGGGTTTGTCCGGCTCGAAACCGGCCCTACCGATTTTTTCAGTACGCGCCCCGAACATTACGTTAACGTAAACTAGCAAGCAACTCCCACCTTGGATGCTTTGCCAACTAGCATGGGAGCGGCGCGTATATATTGGTTTACAATTCAGGCCAATGGCACCTCTGTGGCCTGAACCAGGCAGATCACCGTTCGTTGGCCAATGGGCACCTTGGCGTTGGGAAACACCACGGCTTCCGAGTCCTGCTCTACTCGAATATCCCGGCCCGCTTCCCGCGCCAGCACATATCCCTTGGGGAAAGCGGTGAAGTTTTCCACATCGCTGGCAAAGGTAAATTCAAAGTCGTCGGCCTGCTTATTGATGACCCTACAGACCTGATAGATATTGACCCGCTCAAGCGCCTGCTCCTCGAGTTCGAGCGATTGCTTGCAGATCAAACGACTCAGCATCTCCCGGGTGGCGATAAAACGTGTCATATCGTTTTGTCCCATGGGGTAAACCTTGCCAAGTTCAATGGTAAAGGCGTCGGCGTCAAACTGATTTGACGAGAAATAGCTGAAAGTGGTTGTGGGTTCGTGATGGAGCAACAGGGTATCGACTCCGGCCGCCTCCAGGAACATCAATTGTTCACGGCTGTAAGCCCTACCTGGTCGATAGGGATAGATGGCAAACTTTTCATGCTTGGAGCCGCGAATGGCGGTGTGCAGATCGTAATGGATCCTCTGTCTTGCCCCTTGTGGTGCGTCTTCGAAGAAACGTGTGACATAAGTTTCCAGTTTCTTGGCGCGGATCCGCTCCGGGTTCACCAGCCCGGGCGGATTGGAATGTTCGCCACTGAACAGCCGGTTGAGGTTTTCATCGACAATACGAGTGCCACGGTTAATTGCCGCCGGGTTACCGAACATGAAAAGTACTCGCTGCCCTACCCGTATCTCTTGCTTTAACAGCGACTTGATAATGCCATTACACAGTTCGATAGGTGCAGTTTCATTGCCGTGTACCCCGGATGACAACACGATATCTTTATCACTCTGGTTGTTCAGAGGTTCAAACAGCAAGACTCCTGTGTCCCAAATCGCTATCCGGGTGTGGTCGCCAAGCGTGCCACTGATACTCTCCAATGAATTGGGGTTATTCAGAGTCAATGACAGGAAGTCAGGATTATCCTTCAGGGCTTGTAACACGAAATACTCCTTCTTATTGCCGATTTGGCTGTTGTTTCCATTAACGCTGTCTCCTGGGAACTTGTTGCAATGCGTTTGCTTGTTGAGACCAGCGCCAGAGAGCAAGATTTCATAGTACCACAGCTTATTAAATTGGTGATGTGACTAAAGCTATCCAATGCCAGGCTCGCGAACTGGTTTCAGATAGTTCTTATCTAACTAAGGAGCAAAAAAGCCACTCCGACAAATACACCACTTGCGCCGGAAAAACTTATCACGCATAATTTTGGCCATCTGGACATCTAGAGGTAAATTCAATGGCGATAGCAACATTCGGTGGCGGTTGTTTTTGGGGGGTAGAGTATTTCTTTCGCCAAGTGCCCGGGGTATTAAACGCCAGCAGTGGTTATATGGGCGGTGATGATAGAATCAACCGCTATGAAGAGGTAAAACAGGGAAACAGCGGCCATGCCGAAGTGGTTCAGGTGGAGTTCGATGAAGCCCAGGTTTCATTTACCGAGCTGCTGCAAGTTTTCTGGCGTAATCACAACCCCACCAGTCTCAATCGCCAAGGAGGCGATATCGGCACTCAGTATCGGAGCGTGATTTTTTTTCATAGCAAAGAGCAGAAAGAGCAGGCTGAGGCCTCAAAGCTGGCGTTAGCTCGTAGTGGTAAGTGGGGAAGTCGGCACATAGTGACGGAAATTGTTCCAGTGAAACAGTTTCATCGCGCAGAAGAATATCATCAGGATTATATCCAGAAGAATAACCTGCCCAGTTGCCATCTTGAATATTGATCCCCGGGAATAAAAAAGCGCAGCTGTGTTCACGGCTGCGCTTTTTTACTCAGCAGGCAATCTCTTAAGCTCAGTTCGGCTTGCCTTTTAGGGCGCTGGTTATCAGAGCTCTCGCCTGTTCCAGTATCTGCTGCAGATGCTGCTCACTGACAAAGCTTTCGGCGTAGATTTTATAGAGTGCCTCAGTGCCTGATGGTCTTGCGGCAAACCAGCCGTTGTCGGTTAGCACCTTGATACCGCCAATGGCACCATCATTGCCGGGGGCCTTGGTCAGTACCGCCTCAATCTTGTCTCCGGCCAAAGTCTCTGCCCCCAAGGTCTCTGCATTGAGGGTGGCAAAACGCGCCTTTTGCTTGGCATTGATGGGGCTGTCTATCCGTTTGTAGAAGCAATGACCGTGTATCGCAGCCAGTTCTGCATAACGCTCGGCTGGGTTTTTGCCGGTTACGGCGAGGATTTCAGCGGCCAGCAGCCCGAGAATAAAACCGTCCTTGTCCGTGCACCAGGTTGTGCCGTCACGCCGAAGGAAGGCGGCACCTGCGCTCTCCTCGCCACCAAAGGCCAGACTGGCGTCACTCAAGCCACTGACAAACCACTTGAAACCAACCGGCACTTCACAAAGCTTGCGACCATGTGAGGCAACTATCTTGTCTATCATGCCACTGGAAACCAAGGTCTTGCCGATTTGCAGCGTCTGCGGCCAATCGGGTCTATGCTCCAGCAGGTAATCTATCGCCACCGCCAAAAAGTGATTGGGATCCATCAGCCCTGTCTCTGGGCAGACTATCCCGTGTCTGTCGTAGTCGGGATCATTGCCAAGGCAGATATCGAACTCATCCATGTGCTTAAGCAGGCCTGCCATCGCAAAAGGCGATGAGCAGTCCATGCGGATTTTGCCGTCTTTATCCAATGGCATAAAGCCGAAGCTGGGATCGACCCGGTCGTTGACCACTGTGATATTCACGCCATAACGGTGGGCAATATGTGGCCAGTAATGGATGCCTGAGCCGCCCAGGGGGTCGACACCTATGCGAATGCCGGCATCTTTGATGGCTTGCATATTCACCACAGAGGCGAGATCGCCAACATAGGGTTCAATAAGATCGGTTTCTTTGATGAGTCCGATACTGGCGGCTACGCCGTAGTTGAGTTTCCTGACCCCTTCCAGCTGCGCCTTGAGATAATCATTGGCTCGCTGCTCAATCCAGGCAGTAATCTCACCTTCTGCCGGCCCACCATGGGGCGGGTTGTACTTAATTCCGCCATCCTGAGGCGGATTGTGGGACGGAGTAATAATAATGCCATCACTGAGCTCAGCGGCTTTTCGGTTTGCGGTAACATTTCGGTTTGCGCTAACTATGGCATGGGAGATGACAGGCGTAGGCGTAAAGCCTTGGCTCTCTTGCACCACCACTTTAACATTGTTGGCCAGCAAGACTTCGATGGCTGATATATAAGCAGCCTCGGACAAAGCGTGAGTGTCCATGCCCAGATAGAGCGAACCTTCAATCCCCTGAGATTGGCGATAATCTACCACTGCCTGGGTAATGGCCCAGATATGGTTTTGATTGAAGCTGCCATTGAAGGAGCAGCCCCTGTGTCCTGAGGTGCCAAAACACACCCTTTGGGCAGGATCATCACAGTTGGGGACAATCCTATAATAATGGCTCATCAGCCGCGGAATATTAACCAGATCCTTCTGCATGGCCCTTTTACCGGCCCGCTCATGAATAGCCAAAATAGTGCTCCTTGATGACAGATGTTGATAAACAGATTTACGCTTTAAGCGGCAGCGCCAGATCGGCTATCGTTTTGGCCTTGTCGCCATCGCAGCCCATCTTTTCCAGTACTTCGGTCAAAATAGTGTGCTTCTTGGCAGTGTTGTTATTGGTAGTTACCCAAAAACCACTGCTGCCGACTTCTTTGGGGTTGGCTGATTTACTGGCCTTGAGCAGCGCTTCCTTCGAGGTGGCAAAGTAAAGACGGTCGCGCCCTTGAACCTGAAGTACCTGCTCAAACCCATGTTGATCCTGGTTATACAGGCATTCAAGGGCAAACAGAAAACGGCCAACAGCACCCTTTTGGGCTTCGATAGCCGCACTGGTGAATAGATTGTCAAAGTCCAGGGTTGACTCGGCCTCGGGTAATGTATTGGGACGATAACCCTGCTCCATGCTTGGCTGGCTAATGTCAGCCGGAGCCTTGGGTTCAACAGCAGTCGCATCCAAGCCCAGCAGTCGACGAAGAATGTCCGATGCACTTTCACCTATCCTTTCGGTTTTCCCGGCAATAAAGCGATACAGTTCCTCATCCACCTCAATATATTTCATGGCCCGATTCCTTTAGTTTCAACTTGTTCTATGTAGCCATTATGACATTGCCGTCACAGCACTCGTGGGCATGGCTACGAGATTTGGCTCAAAGTATGCCATAACTCGCCTGCGGGGGAAGGCTGAATCGCGCCAAAATGAGATAATTGGCTTACAAACCTAAGACTTGCACTGCAATTTGTTGAAAAAGCAACCAAAGCGATGTTTAATCCGCATCCATCCTTGTCAAATACCGGCCTTTGTCGCAGAATTTGCCCCCTGCTGAAATACTGGCAACAAACTCACTGTGAAGGGGGCTGTATGCACTTTATCTCGACCGGAAGCGGTAGTCCGGTATTGCTGATCCACGGCTTATTCGGTGATTTGGATAATCTCAAATCGCTCGGGGCCCTGCTTGAGCAAAATCACCAAGTGATAAGAGTCGATTGCCCCAATCATGGTCAGAGCGAGCATTGGCCGCAAATGGATTATCCCGGGCTTGCAAACGCGCTTGTGTCCCTGCTTGATGAACTGGCAATAGACAAGGTGCATCTGGTCGGCCATTCCATGGGCGGCAAGATTGCCATGGCAACGGCGCTGGCTTATCCGCAGCGGGTACAATCCCTGACCGCCGCCGATATTGCGCCTGTGGCCTACTCGCCGAGACATGAAACAGTGTTTGCCGGCCTGAGCAGTATGCCGCTGGATATAAAAGACAGACGTCAGGCGCTGGCACATCTTTTAAATCATGAGATCGACGAGGCGACGGCGCAGTTTCTGCTCAAGAGCTTACGCCGCAGCGAATCCGGCTTTGAGTGGAAGATGAATCTGCCGGGGCTGATTGCCAGTTATCCGGCTATCATAGGTTGGCATAATGGTTCTGAACGCTGCGGCGGCCAACTTAGCTATCACGGGCCCACCTTGATGATCCGGGGCAGTGAGTCAAACTATGTGACCGCCGCCTACAAAGAAGATATTGTGGCTCAGTTTCCTAAGGTCAAAGCCAAAACCTTGGAAGGGTGCGGACACTGGTTGCACGCCCAAAAACCGGCGATATTCAACCGTATTGTGTCTGAATTCATTGACAGTAACGATTAATATCCAAGCCCTTGCTGAGGGTAAATGCGGTAGCAGCCCCTGAACCAATATGCTATATTCGCGCCTCTTTTTGGCTAGGGGACACCGGGAGGCTGCAGCGTGTTGAACCAGTATATGCAACAGATAGAAGCCGTTGGACTGGATCTGTTTTTCGCAGCAATTTTCTTTTTTATCGGTATGGCCATCAGGGATGTACTCAATCAGGGTAACGTGCCTAAGTTTGGTCGCTTTATTGTTTGGTTGGTACTCTTCCTTGGCTGTGCAGGCTTTGTCGTCAAGGGGATAATTCAAATGACCTGGGAAGGCTCAGGTATAGGTTAAACATCAGATTTCAAATGGCAAAAGAAGCAACAGATAGAACAACCATAGACCTTTTTGCCACTGAAAAGCGCCGCGGACGGCCCAGAAGCAATCCTCTGCCCCGCGAGCAGCAGCTCAAGGTGAATAAACGTAACCAGATCATGCGGGATCGGGCGAAGGGTCTGAAACGAATAGAGTTAAAAGTGTCACAAGATTTATATGACGCCTTGAATGAGAAGGCTTTGGCCAGTAACATCAGCCGCAGCCAGTTAATAGAATTGATCCTTCAGGAGCAGCTAGGTTAGCCCCTGTCAGGAAAGATCGAAGTAAATAGCGAACTAGACATTAAAGGAAAGACAATGGCAACTGTAGGTCTTTTTTTCGGTAGCGATACAGGTAACACCGAAGCTGTAGCCAAGATGATCCAGAAGAAACTGGGCAAGAAGATGGTTGAGGTGAAAGATATCGCCAAGAGCACCAAAGAGCAGATCGCCGAATACGACCTGCTGATCTTCGGGATCCCAACCTGGTACTATGGTGAAGCTCAATGTGACTGGGATGACTTCTTCCCTGAGCTGGAGCAGATTGATTTTACCGATAAGCTGGTAGCCATTTTCGGTTGCGGCGATCAGGAAGACTACGCCGAGTACTTCCTTGATGCCATGGGCATGATCCGCGATATCGTTGAAGAGCGCGGCGCGATAGTCATTGGCCACTGGCCGACTGACAGCTATAATTTCGAAGCTTCTAAAGGGCTGGTTGATGATAAGCACTTTGTCGGTCTGGGTATAGATGAAGACCGCCAGCCTGAATTGACCGAAGAGCGTGTCGACGCCTGGGTTAAGCAGATTTACGAAGAGATGTGCCTGGCCGAGCTGGAAGACTGATATTCGCTCCCCGGTAACTCTCCGGCGGCCTATATGGCCGCCTTTTTATTGGCTATTACTCAGGAAACAGAAACAAGATGCAAGCCGATAATCTGCGTCATTGGGATATCTTCTGTACTGTGGTGGACAACTATGGCGACATAGGCGTGACCTGGCGCCTGGCGCGACAGCTGGCCGGCGAATATGGCATTGAAGTACGTTTGTGGGTCGATGACCTCAATAGCTTCGCGCACATTTTACCCGAATTAAACCCGGCACTTGTCAGTCAACACTTTGGTGGTGTTGAAGTCATCCACTGGCGCGCTCCCCTCCCCCAAATCTGGCAACCTGGCGAAGTATTGATAGAAGCCTTTGCCTGCGACTTACCCTCGGAAGTGCTGACAAGCTTGCCAGAGCTCGCCAAGGCGCCGAAATGGATAAATCTGGACTATCTCAGCGCCGAGAGCTGGATAGATGATTGCCACGGGCTCAGTTCGCCGGCACTCAAAGGGGTCAAGAAGACCTTTTTCTTCCCGGGCTTTACCCCAAAGTCAGGCGGACTCATCTGCGAGCAGTCCCTGTTTAGCGAGCGTGATGCCTGGCAAGCAAAGCCTGAACATGCCATGGCACACTTGGCAAAGATGGGGCTTAGTGATATTGGCACTGATGATTATCTCATCAGCCTGTTCAGCTACGAGACCCAAGCCTTACCTGCGCTGCTTGAGCTTTGGCAACAGAGTGAGCGACGGGTTCAATTGTTAGTCCCCAAAGGGCGCAGCCTGAGTTGTATCGCGCCTTTACTTGAGCAATTTAACCAAGATTCAGGACCCAAGGTCGACTGGCAAAATCCTGCCAGTTGGCAAGCGGGCCAGAGTTTCAGCCGCGGTGCACTCAAGGTGCAAGTCCTGCCGATGACAGATCAAAACGGCTATGATCGCCTGTTGTGGAGTTGCGATTTCAACATAGTTCGCGGGGAAGACTCTTTTTTAAGAGCTCAGTGGGCCGCCAAACCTTTTATCTGGCATATCTATCAGCAGGAAGAACAAGCACATCTGCTAAAATTGGATGCTTTTATGGCACGATACTGCGATAATCTGCCTCCCCTTGCCGCCCAAGTCTGGCAAACGCTGAATACCGCGTTCAACTGCGGCCAGGGAGCCCAAGCCAGCCAAAGCTGGCTGGCACTGAATTCTGCCATGCCGACATTGATGCAACACGCAAAAAAATGGCCGGCTGAAGCAATAAATGAAGCAGATCTGGCAAACAGGCTAGTGCTAATGGCCAAAACCCGCTAAGATTCTGCGCTGAATTGAAAAACCGCTTATATAGGAACATACGTAATGAAGACTGCTCAGGAAGTCCGCGCAGGTAACGTTATCATGGTTGACGGCAACCCTATGGTTGTACTCAAGACCGAGTTCAACAAATCCGGCCGTAACGCTGCTGTGGTAAAGATGAAGCTGAAGAACCTGCTGCAAGGTTCCGGCACTGAAACTGTATTCAAGGCTGACGACAAGCTGGAAGATATTCAGCTCGAGCGCCTGGAGTGCACCTACTCTTACTTTGCTGATCCTATGTATGTCTTTATGGACTCAGACTTCAACCAGTATGACGTTGAAGCCGAAAACATGGGTGATGCCATCAACTACATAGTTGATGGAATGGAAGAGATCTGTCAGGTCACTTTCTACGAAGGCAAAGCCATCTCTGTAGAACTGCCTACCACTATCATTCGCGAAGTAGGTTACACTGAACCTGCCGCCCGTGGTGATACCTCTGGTAAGGTAATGAAGCCTGCTTCTATCGTAGGTACAGATCTGAAGGTGATGGTTGCCGACTTCGTTAAAGAAGGCGACAAGATCGAAATCGATACCCGCACCGGTGAATTCAAGAAACGCGTCTAATTAAAGACTTTCTTTAAAAAAGCCAGCATTAAAGCTGGCTTTTTGTATTTGAGTTATTTCTCACTTCATCTAGAGTAACTCAATTATCCAGGCTACGCTGAGCCAGTACGCGCTCAACCGTATCGACTATGGTTTGAGTCTGACTGTCGATTTCAATATTCAGCCAATCCCCTTCCCGATAATCCTGCAGATTGGTCAGTCTGAGGGTCTCGGGAATTAGATGCAACATAAAGCGATTGCCTTGGACCTCGCCGATAGTCAGACTGCAACCATTGATACCGATAAAACCTTTATAGAAAATGTATTTCAACCAGGCTTCAGCCACTTCCAATTGCATATTGTAATGGCTGTCACTGACGTCCAGTTGCACCAACTGCGCTTGGGTATGCACGTGGCCAGAGAGAATATGGCCTCCCAGCTCGGCGCCAAATTTGAGTGACCTCTCTATATTAACCTTGTCACCCACCTTAAGGCCGACCAGATTAGTCACTGCCAGAGTCTCTTCCATTACGTCGAAAAACGCCCTATCATCAGCAAGCTGGGTTACCGTCAGACAAACGCCGTTATTGGCGACACTCGCTCCTATTTCCAATCCCTCGCGCAAGGCAGGAGGCAGAGCGACTTCGAGGGTATTTAACCCCGGCTTTTTCTCGATCGCCAGGATTTCACACTTGGCTTGAACAATACCTGTAAACATTTTCTCACTCGCTTAGTTGTTAGGGCTGCTTTCATGAATCACACCGGCTTTCAGGCCAAACGCTTAGTTCAACTGGCTTTGCCTGTGCTTATAGCACAGCTTACCCAGACAATGATGGGGTTTATCGATACCCTGATGGCCGGCAGAGTCAGTGCTGTCGACATGGCAGCCGTCGCTGTCGGAACCAGTCTCTGGCTACCTGCCATTTTATTCGTTCAAGGCCTGTTACTGGCATTTACTCCCATGTTCGCCCATCATCATGGCGCAAACAACCAAAAGGCGATTCAGCCACTTGCCTTTCAGGCTGCCTATATTGCCATAACAGGTGCCTTGGGTGTGATGCTGTTTCTGGCATCTGCGCCACATATTTTGGATTGGATGGAACTGGAGCCCGAACTCAAGCGCCTGACCATAGGTTATCTTGATGGCATTCTCTGGGGTGCACCGGCCTTTGTGCTCTATCAAGTGCTTAGGGGCTGCAGCGAAGGGATTTCCTATACACTGCCGACCATGGTCATCGGCTTTGTCGGTCTGGCGGTGAATATCCCGGCCAACTATATCTTTATCAATGGTCACTTCGGCATGCCCGCAATGGGCGGCGCGGGCTGTGGTGTCGCTACCGCTTTGGTATTTTGGGCCATGTTGTTTGCCATGGCCATCTATATGCAGTGGCATAAACGCTTTGCCGAACTGGCACCTTTCAAAGCATTTCATAAGCCTCATTTACACACCATTGTTGAGATGACCAAACTGGGCATGCCTATTGCCATGGCGCTGTTCTTTGAAGTCAGTCTGTTTGCGGTGATAGCCCTCTTACTGGCACCTCTTGGTGCTACTGTCGTGGCCGGGCACCAAATTGCACTGAACTTCTCCTCAATTGTGTTTATGTTGCCACTCTCAATTGGGATTGCCGTTTCAATTCGGGTCGGTTATTACCTTGGGCGTGGCCAGAGCGATGTGTCGGCACTGGTGACCAAGGTGGGATTGTCCATCGCCTTCTCTCTGGCCATGCTCACCGCAGTGGCGACTGTGGTATTCAGGTATGAGATAGCCCTGCTCTATAACGACAACCCCGAAGTAGTTGCTCTGGCTGGAAGCCTTATGCTGATGGCCGCCCTGTATCAACTGTCCGATTCAATTCAGGTGGTTGCCGCCGGTGCCCTACGCGGCTACAAGGATACCCGCAGCGCCTTTTTCATCACCTTATTTGCCTATTGGGCTGTAGGGATGACCCTGGGTTATGTATTGGCGTATACCGATTTTCTGGTACCCGCCATGGGGGCCCACGGATTTTGGATTGGGCTTATCGCTGGTTTAACCGTAGCGGCCATACTCTTTGCCATTCGCTTGAGATATATACAGAAAAGCGGCAAACAGTTTGACGTCATCTCAGATGAGGCGACGAATTAAACCAAATGCGATCAAAGCCTCGGCAAGTTGTGCAGCAATTCGCCACTCAATAAAAAAATGTGTTTTTTTACTTGCAACTAGCGGCTGCTCGCCCTTAATATAGCGCTCGTTCGAGGGCGACAGCCTAAAAAACACAGTACACCCGTAGCTCAGCTGGTTAGAGCACTACCTTGACATGGTAGGGGTCGGTGGTTCGAGTCCACTCGGGTGTACCACTATCTTCAGATTTTCAAAAAAATGAAAATCATGCGATACACCCGTAGCTCAGCTGGTTAGAGCACTACCTTGACATGGTAGGGGTCGGTGGTTCGAGTCCACTCGGGTGTACCAAACAACCTGCTTAAAGCAGGTTTTTTTATGTCCGAAATTCCCCCTTACCTTCCATGCCAGTTTACTTTTCCTTCGACTCTGACCTTTCATTGCCGCTGAGAGAGTAACCACCTCTACTGAATGATATTTTTTGTAAATCAAGCCCGACTTTTTGCATATTGCTTACTTGCTCAGGCCATGGAATCATGGGGCATAGACCAAAGTCCTTTGTCGACAGGGAAATCCATGAGCCAACGTACTCTGCACACGCTGTTCAAACCCGGTTCCATCGCCGTCATTGGTGCATCTAATCGCGACAAGCGAGCAGGTAATGTAGTAATGAAAAACCTGCTCTCGGGAGGCTTTGCCGGGCCGATTATGCCGGTCACCCCCAAGTATCACGCTGTCATGGGCGTGCTGGCCTACCCCAATATTGAATCTTTGCCAATCAAACCAGACTTGGCCATCATCTGCACCCGCGCCTCCAGCGTACCTGCAATAGTGGAAACCCTAGCCCAATTTGGCTGCAAAGTGGCGATCATCATGGCCTCCGGCATGGCCGATGAATTAAACGAACAAGGCGAAAACCTGCTTGAACTGACCCAAGGTAACGCCAAACGTTACGGCATGCGACTCCTCGGTCCCAACAGTTTAGGAATGATGTTGCCACCTCTGGGCCTCAATGCCAGTTTGGCCCACGCAGGCGCGCTGCCCGGCAAGATAGCCTTTGTGTCTCAGTCTGCAGCCATCTGCACCACAGTGCTCGACTGGGCCAACAACAAAGGGATTGGCTTCTCTTCCTTTATTTCGCTTGGCGATGCCACTGACATAGACTTCGATGAATTGCTGGATTTTCTCGGCCGTGATTCCCGTACCAGCGCCATCATGCTCTATATAGATTCGGTCAATGAGAAACGTCACTTCCTGTCGGCAGCCAGAGCTGCAGCCCGGCATAAACCTATTCTGGTGATCAAATCGGGTCGCAGCGCCGAGGGCGGTAACGCTGCCAAACTGCACACCGGAGGTATAGCCGGTAATGACGCAGTCTACGAGGCCGCCTTTCGCCGCGCCGGTATGCTACGAGTCACCGACTTGGTTGAACTGTTTGCCGCACTCGAGAGCCTGGCTCACCTCAACCCACTCAATGGCGAGCGTCTGTGTATTCTTTCCAACGGTGGCGGCCCCGCCGTGCTGGCGGTGGATGAACTGGTACTCAAAGGTGGCAAGTTGGCGCAGTTGTCCGATACCACTGTGGAGAAACTCTCTCAGCTGTTGCCCTCTACCTGGTCCGGACAAAACCCGGTGGACATCATAGGCGATGCCGGTGCCGAGCGTTACAGCCAGGCGCTGTCTGTGTTGATGGACAGTGATGAGCTGGACGCCATCTTGGTGCTGCACTCCCCTTCGGCCCTTGGCGAAAGCGTCACCATAGCCGATGCCTTGATTGACACTGTCAAACAACACCCTAAACGTAATCGGGTAAGTATACTTACCAACTGGAGCGGGGAAGATGCCGCTTATCGGGCCCGAAAACACTTTTCCAAGGCCGGGATCCCAACATATCGCACACCCGAAGGCGCGGTGCGCGCCTTTATGCATATGGTGGAATATCGCCGCAACCAAAAACTACTGCAGGAAGTCCCACAATCGATACCGGATTCGATTCCCGCGGATAGCGCTACCGCCAGAAGTTTACTGCAACAAGCCATTGCCAAAGGCAAACGGGTACTGGAAACCCATGATGCCCGCAACATACTCAACGCTTATGGCTTGGATACCATAGATACCTGGTATGCCAAAGATGCCGCCGAGGCTGTCGCTATTGCCGATAAGGCGGGCTACCCTGTGGCATTAAAAGTGCAATCACCGGATATCTTGCATAAATCAGACGTTCACGGTGTGATGCTGAATCTGACATCAGCGAATGAGGTCAATCAAGCTGCAGCGGCCATTGTCGAACGGGTCCACACAGCTAACCCTGCCGCTTCGGTCGAGGGCATGATAGTGCAGAAAATGGCACTTACCGCAGGCGCACAGGAGCTCAGAGTTGCGGTAATAAGCGATCCTGTATTTGGCCCTGCCATCATGCTCGGTGAAGGCGGCTCCGAATGGGAACCGACCCGGGATGCCGCCGTCGCTTTGCCGCCACTGAATATGGCGCTGGCTCGCTATATGGTAATCCAGGCACTCAAGACCCAAAAGATCCGCGATCGCCACTTACCCCAAGGCTTGGATATGCGCGCCTTGTGCCAGATGTTGACTCAGATCTCGCAGCTTATTATCGATTGCCCCGAAATCGAAAGCCTGGATCTCAATCCTGTATTGGCGGCGGGCGATAAAATTACTCTCTTGGATGTCAATCTGCGTCTGAATCCGGAAGTCACGGATAATGCCGGCCGACTGGCAATTTTACCCTACCCCAAAGAGCTGGAAGAAAAAGCCAAACTGCGTAATGGCCTTGAGGTGATGTTGCGGCCGATATTGCCGGAAGATGAACCCAAGCATCTGGACTTTGACAACTCGCTGACTGATGAAGACAGATACAAGCGCTATTTCGGGGTGCGCTCGCGTATGACCCACGAAGAGATGGCGGTACTGACCCAGATAGATTACGCCCGTGAAATGGCGTTTATCGCCACCATAAGAGATGACAATGGCGAAGAGGAAACCTTGGGTGCCGTGCGAGCCTCCATCGATCCGGACAACACAGAAGCGGAATTTGCCATGGCGGTTCGCAGCTCCCATCAGGGTATCGGCATAGGCAAGTTGCTGCTGGAGAAGCTGATTAACTACTACCGCACCACGGGCACTCAGGTGTTAACCGGCTTCACCATGTTCGAAAACCGCAATATGGCCAGTCTCGCCAAGAGCCTTGGCTTTACTGTCACCTTTGATATGGAAGAACACCTGATCAAGATGCACATGGAACTGACCGGCAAGGACACCTAACCCTTCTATATTGAAGGTGAACAAGCACACCTCAAAACCAAGAACCCGGCGAATGCCGGGTTCTTTTGATAATTTGAGCAGACTCGCTCAACGGCGACAAAGGGCTATCAAGTCCAACTCAGGCTGGTAAACCTTGCTGCTGACATCGAATAGCCCCAACAGCGTATCGAACAGGTTGTCATGAGAAACACTCTTGGCGGCGGCTTCCCTTGCCAGGCAGTCATCATTCAGCCCCAGTTGCTGCTTGAATTGCTTGGAAAACCAAGCCAACCAAGGCACCCTGGTTTGTTCACTTGGCGCTATGGCGTAGGGAGAGCCGTGCAGATACATGCCCTTCTCCCCCAAGGATTCACCGTGATCGGACAGATACATCATTGCCGTATCATAATCGCCACTGCTGCCTTTGAGCTGCTCGACCACCTGAGAGACGATATAGTCGGTATACAGAATTGTGTTGTCATAGGTATTGGTGAGCTGCTCGCGGCTGCAGTTTTGAATGTCACTGCGCTGGCAATCCGGGGTAAAACGGCGATATTGCTCCGGATAGCGCAGATAATAGGTAGGTCCGTGACTGCCGATGATATGCAACACTATCAGGCGATCCTGGCCATTGTTCGGCTGCAACAAGGCTTGTTTGAGTTCATCAAGCAGTACCTGATCCTGACAAAACTGCCCATCACACAGCTTAGGGTCGGCGTTCAATGCTATCAACCTGTTTTCCACCCTGTCACACGCCCCTTTACAGCCGCTGTCGTTATCAAACCATTGCACTTTCACACCGGCATGGTTGAGCACATCCACAGCGGTATCCTGAGCCTTGGCAGCGCGGGAGTCATAATCTTCCCGGCTCATTCGGGAAAACATACAGGGTAAGGACACCGCAGTGGCCGTGCCACAAGAGCTGACATCTTTAAATACCAGTGGTGAAATCGCCTTGGTGTAGACATTGGTTGGCCTGTCATAACCATAGTATTGGTAATTTTGTGCCCGTGCGGTTTCACCGACCACCAGCACCATCAGTCTGGGTTTAGTTTCACCGGCTGGTTTTACCTGCTTGGCATCTGTACCCAACTTTTGATATTCGAGCGGCTTTTGCAGGTAGTGCTGATTGATGTATTTGGCCGCCGAGCCGACAAAATAGGTGGGCACTATGTAGCGTTTGATTTCATCATTATTGCGACCAAAAGCCAGATAGTTCTGCATATAGAAAAAGGCTATCACCACTATGATGAGGAGGTTCGCTATGATGTACAGCGCCTTATATACCAGCTCCTTGCCTAGGGGCTTATAGTCAACCTGAATACGATACAAGAGTAGTGCAGGCAGCGCCCCGGTCAACAGCAGGTTTAATATTGATGCCCAGTTCACATAAGTCATGGCTTCGGCACTGTTGGTTTGAAAAGTGTTTTCAATCATGCCGGTATCAAATACCACGCCATACTTGAATGTGGCAAAAAATACCCCAGATGAACACAGCAGCAACACAATAAAGAAAGGTTTGAGAATATATTTAAAACTGAACAGGGAAAACAGTATCCCCAAGATTGAAATTAAGAAGATGGGAATGGTCGCCACAAACAAAGGGTCCACATGCGCTTGGTTCTCGAGTCCCTGTTTGACTATAGTAAAAAAAGGCACATTGAACACGGCCACAAAAAACAGTGCCAGTACAAAGGTCAGGCGATTGACAGAGATGGGATTCAATACACTCATTCCTAAATGACGGTTAAAATTGACGCAAGACCCAACAATTTCAACTTGTGGTTAACTAAATGTTAATCTAACAATTTTATCTTAAGGTTCCCTTATCGGTTCCGACTTCGCGCATGGGGCCGAATTAAGCTTTCAGACTCTGTGCCAATAGGAAAGTTCGCGATGCACCATACGCTAAAACTGCGGGATAAAAGGTTAAAAGAATCATTTGACAACTCAACAACCGCTTTGCATGCAAATGTCCCGCAATTGTAAGTTGCGCAAGCTCTATCAGTGTTCGGCGATTATTAATATCCTAAAAAAGAAAGCGCCCAGAAAAGGCGCTTTGTGGTTTTATATCAGGGTAAACAGTCGCAATTAAAATTCGCTGTTGAGCCGCTTGAAGAATCCAAGCAGTTGCTCCAGCTCAGCATCACTGAATTTCGCCGTCATCTCACGGGTTAATTGCAGATGCAAGGCATCATGCTCCTTAAACATCTGCTCGCCTTTTTCGGTTAAGGATACCTGGATGGCGCGTCTGTCATTTTCCAAGGGCTGACGCTCGGCCAGGCCCGCCTTAACCAAACGCTCTACCTGCACAGTCAAGGTGCCTGTGGTAATACCGAGCTTTTCCGCCAGTTCCTTCATCTTCATAGGGCCGTGAGCGCCCAGGATCTCCACTGTGTGGATCTGCGCCAATGAAGCGCCTTGGTCTCTGACTACGCTCTGCTCCCAGGAGGATAGACGCTCATAAAACTCTATGATGGCGTGGTTGATTGACTGTTGCAGCGAATCCTGCCGCTGTTGCTGTTTCATCTATTTTTGCACCTCAATGATGATGGTGGTGATGTCCTGCCTCCGTGTGGCTCACTTGCTCACGCTCATTGGCTCTCGGCGTTGCCGCCTTATTGCAGTCAGCACACTGATTAACTTCAATGGTTAAATGATCTATGCGGTTAAAGTCCGCCAGCAACTCATGATAATAGTCGGTACTGTGAGGAGCGTGGCTCACCAAAGAGATCATGGCGGCGTGATGATCGGCACTTACCGGCCACACATGAATATCGGTTACCTTGTGATCTTTTTCGGTTTCTATCCGTTCCACCAACTTGCGACTGAACTCGGCTTCAACACCTGCATCGAGCAACACGGGACTGGTCTGACTGATAAGTCCCCAAGCCCAGCGGCTGATGATAACAGCTCCGACAATTCCCATCACGGGATCGAGCCAATTCAATCCAAAATATTTACCGGCCAACAGCGCGCCAATTGCCAACAAGGAGGTCAAGGCATCGGCTAATACATGGAAATAGGCTGCGCGCAGATTATGATCTTTGTGGCCGTGGCAATTCCCATGGTCGTGGTTATGGGCGTGAGTATGTCCATGGTTATGCCCATGACTGTGGCTGTGGCCATGATCATGACCGTGGTGATCCTTGAGCAAAAACACACTGACGATATTGACAGTTAAACCTATGATGGCCACCAAAATCGCCTGGTCAAAATGAATATCTTCCGGATACAGGAGTCTGGAGCCGGACTCTATCAGCATTAACAATGCCACTAACCCCAGAGCTATAGCACTGGTAAAACCGCCGAGCACACTGACTTTACCTGTACCGAAAGCAAATCTGGGGTTGTTGGCATGTTTCCTGGCGTAAGAATAAGCAAACAGTGTCAGCATGAATGCCGCAGCATGAGTTCCCATATGCCAACCATCAGCCAGCAGCGCCATAGAGCCATATATGGTACCGGCAACGATCTCGGCCACCATGGTAACCACAGTCAGCAAGAGCACCCACTTGGTACTCTTCTCTCCCTGCTCATTATGGTGGGTAAAATCATGCTTATGCTGCCAGCGCGTGGTGGTGTGAAACTCTGAACTCATAGTAAGCCACTCTTATATTTTGACACTCAAACTATTTGATGAGCAAAGCATCTCCTTTTCCCTTCCCAATTTCAAGCCTTGAGACTGAAAAACTCACAAATACAACCAGAGAACTAACAATTTAATCCCCAAAATGGGGGCTATGTCTTATTTGTGTCACCTTTCAGTTATCTGGCTGTCATATGCCGTCATTAGTCTTTGCGTCGCATTTGCAATTCCTATAATGAAATAGAAGATCACGGAGTGAAATCTTATGAGCAAGGCGACTTTCGATCCGACGCGTTATAACAAGAGTCAGAACGAACCTTTTGCCCAGGTACTGGATAAGCACCTTTCCCGTCGTAACTTTGTAAAAAGTGGCTTGGGCGTCAGTGCCTTGACTGCATTTGGCGGCTTCGGCCTTGCCGGCTGTGGTTCCGACGACAATAACGCCTCTAGCACACCGGATCCTGTCCCCCCGACTCAGGTTCCGCCCAGCCAATCCAACGTCACACTCGGTTTTGAGTCGGTAGCAGGTTCTCGCCTTGATGCAGTGGTTATCCCTGAGGGTTACCGCGCTCAGGTCCTGGCACCCTGGGGGACTCCGCTGAACAGTAAAGCCGGCGAATGGCAGGCTGACGGCAGTAATACCGCCCAGGATCAGGCTAACTCTGTGGGTCAAAACCACGACGGCATGCATTTCTTTCCGCTCAATGAGGCCGGAACCGATGGCCTCTTGTGTATCAACCATGAATACATTGAGCCAGATGCCCTGCACCCCAACGGCCCAACTGTGGATGCCGATACTGGCTTGAGAACCCTGGTCGATGAAGTTCGTAAAGAGATTAATGCTCACGGCATGACTGTAGTGCGTATCAAACTTAACGGCGGCAACTGGGAAGTAGTCAAGGATGACAAGCATAATCGCCGCTTCACCGGTGCTTCCACCATGGATTTCAGCGGCCCGGTAGCCTACACAGACAAAGTCGTAACCGCCTTCTCGCCCGATGGCAGCCAGACCCGCGGCACCTTGAACAACTGTGGTAACGGTTATACCCCTTGGGGAACTTACCTCACCTGTGAAGAGAACTGGCCCGGCTACTTCGTCAATAAGGGTGAGATGACCCAAGCACAACGCCGTATCGGTGTCAGCAGTAGTTCTACCCGCTATGGCTGGGCCGATCTGGCCGGTCATGCCGAAGAGCGCCTGGACGAATTTGCCCGTTTCGATGTCACCCCCAAGGCCAGCGATGCAATATACGACTATCGCAATGAAGACAACGGCTATGGTTATATCGTCGAAGTCGACCCTTACAACCCTAATTCCCGCGCGGTCAAACGCACAGCGCTTGGGCGTTTCCGTCACGAAGGCTGCGCTTTTGGCAAGCTGACTGAAGGCGAACCACTGGTATTCTATTCGGGCCATGACTCGCGCTTCGAATATATGTACAAGTTTGTTTCGGCGGCGCTTTGGGATCCCAAGGATGCCGACAGCAGTAACCGCCTGGCAACCGGCGCCAAATACATGGATGAAGGAACCCTTTATGTGGCCAAGTTCAACGAAGGTGGTCTAGGTGAATGGTTGCCGCTGACCCTTGATGCCATGACAAAGGACGGTAAGACCCTGGCCGATACTTTTGCCAGCCAGGCAGATATCATCATCAACACCGCAGGTGCTGCCGATTTGGTTGGCGCGACACCAATGGACAGACCCGAGTGGTGTGTGGTGGATCCTTTCACCGGCAGTGTCTATCTAACCCTGACCAACAACTCCAAGCGGACAGAAGCCAACGCCGCCAACCCAAGGCTTAAAAACAACTTTGGCCATATCATCCGCTGGGATGAAGGTGCCAGTGATACCGAGTTTAGCTGGGATATCTTCCTGTTCGGTTCTCCGGCCGACGGTGACGATGCCACCAACCTCTCCGGTCTGACTGAGCTTAACCAGCTGGCCAGCCCGGATGGCCTGGCGTTCGATGCCCGCGGTATTCTGTGGATCCAGACAGATAATGGCGCCAAAGAGGTGACTGAGCACACCAACGACCAGATGCTGGCAATAGTGCCATCCAAGATGATCGATGGCGACGGCAAGCCTCTGACAGTTACCGCCGACAATCAAACCGAGCTGAAGCGCTTCTTCGTCGGTCCCAATGGCTGTGAAGTCACAGGCTTTGCTATCTCGCCGGACTACACTTCGGTGTTTGCCAATATCCAGCACCCGGGGAATTGGCCGGTCTCTGCCAATGCCGCCGAGGAAACACCGATCGGCACCAGCATTCGCCCAAGAGCAGCGACCGTGGTGCTGCGCAAAGTCGATGGTGGTGAAGTTGGCATTTAAATAAATAGCTGCGTTAAATAAAACGTACAGCCGGTTCACACTAACCGGCCTAAACTGACGACGCCCGCCAGGCTACACCTGGCGGGCGTTTTAGCTCTCAATTACCTGAATTTAGCTCGGGTACTATTTTGATTTGTATGGCAATACAAAATTATTTATGATTTTTTGAAAATAAATAACCCTTTCTCAGCCGCTGGCCGTTTAACTCTACAAAGCGCAATCATACATAGCGCCAATCCAATAGTTGATTTCAGCCCATAGCGGGCCCATAAGGAGAAAACCTATGCTTAAGTCCGGCAAACTGAAACTGGCACTTATCGCTTCCGCTTTGTTATCTGCCCAGGTTTTGGCAGTCAGCCCGCCGCATCCACAGGGATACAATCAGAACATGATTACTGCAAACCAATTTGATGCCAACAGCTATCAGCCGCAGGATAGCAGCAAGATGTTCCCCGCTCCCAAAGAAGGCATGGTGCAACACATACTGACCCTGCCCCAATTGGAAAACGAAGACGACTACATGGTTGAAATTCAGGTGGGCCAAACCCAGATGGTTGACTGCAACAAGCACGGCCTGATGGGCGAGCTAAAGCAGCTGGATCTCAAAGGTTGGGGTTACACCTATTGGGAGCTGGATGAAATTGGTCCGGGGCGCTCGACCATGATGGCCTGTTTCGATAAGGCCAAGCATGAGGAGTTTGTTCGCATTCCGGGTGAATACAAGCTGAGATATAACAGCAAGTTGCCTATGGTTATCTATCTGCCTAAAGATGCCGAGCTGCGCTACCGGGTGTGGCGGGCCGACACTGTGTTCAACTATTCCAAGTAACACAGCGACTTACCCCCTCTGACTGAACCAATAAAGCTGCAACAGACCTTTTCCCGGCCGGTTACAGCTTTTTTGCTTTATTCTCGATTGCAGAACCTTATAATCGCTGCAGTTTTCCTTTAGAGCCTTTTTTCGGATGAAACTCAGCTTTGTACTCGTCTCCCCTGCTCGCGCCGCCAATGTTGGCGCCGCAGCCCGCGCCATCAAAACCCAAGGGTTCAGTGAACTCATTGTGGTGAATTCGCAAGCTCACCGGGAAGAGGAAGCGGCCTGGGTCGCCTGCGGCGCCGAGGACATACTGGCCAACATCCGTGAAGTGGCCAGCCTGGAGGAGCTCAGAGAAGAGTTTGAGCTTATGGTGGCCACCACGGCAAGAGAGCGCGGCAGCCCAAGACACTATTTAAGCCCGGCAGAACTCGGCGAGCAACTGAGTAACCAGCAGGAACAGGTGCAACACGTAGCCATCGTCTTTGGCTGTGAGGCCAGCGGTTTGAGTAACGCCGACTTGGCGATTTGTGACTTGCTCAGCTACGTACCACTGGCTACCGAATACCCTTCCCTCAATCTGGCGCAAGCCGTAATGGTCTATTCCTACGCTCTGGGTCAAGCTTTGGCTTGTGCCGATGGCAACCTGGGGCTGAAAGATGCTCAATCGCCGTTACCGCAACTCAGCGCCCTCAAACAAAAAGCCGCCACTCTGCTGGAAAGAGTCGATGCCGCCGATGATGCCAAGTTAAGCCTGTGGTTAAATGAAAGCCTATCTCGCTTAAGTGACAGAGACGCCAAAATGGCCCACCAACTGCTGGGCGATATCCTCAAGAAACTCGACTGAGGTTACTGTGTTCCCTGGGTTAACTCTTCACCGGCGCGCCGCCACGCAGGGCGCGGTAGAGGGCTATCATAGCCAGCAACTTATCGCGTTTTGACTCGCTCAACGAAAGCTCGGCGCTGAAGCGTTGGCGCTGAGCATCCATCAAGTCAAGCGAAGTGGCGACACCGTTCTTGTATCTGAGCCGCGCCAGGCGTACGTATTCAGAGGAAGCATCGAGCAAGCGTTGCTGCTCTATCAGAGCCTGCTGCGTTCTCTGATAATCATTCATCGCATTGCGCACTTCCATATAGGCGTTCAATACCGTGCTGCGATAAGCAAGCATGGCCTGCAGCTGCGCCTCGTTGGCTATCTCATATTCGGCGCTTATCTTGCCGGCATTGAAAATTGGCGCCGTGATCCCACCGAGCAGCGACCAGGTGAGTCCCTTGGAGCTGAAAAGGTTATCCAGGCTATCGGATCCGCGGCCATATTCGGCGGTAATGGTAAACCCGGGGAAAAACGCACTCTTGGCCACCCCGACCTCCGCCGTGGCGGCTACCAAAGCCAGCTCGCTGGCGCGAACATCCGGGCGGCGCGACAGTAACTGTGATGGCACTCCAACCGCCAGAGATTCGGGAAATTCACGGCTCACCAATTTAGGAAGCTCTGGCAAGGGGTGATCGTAAGCCCCCAGTAAGATAAGCAGCTGATTGCGCTTGGCCTTGCTGTCATATTCGAGCTGAGGCAAGGTCACCATGGCGGTTTGATATTCCACTTCCGCCTGGCGTACATCAAGACCCGAGATCATCCCGTTGGCTCGCCTGAGTTTAGCCAGTTGCAGTTCCTTGGCGCGGATCTCGGCCGTTTCCCGGGAGATCTTAAGTCTTTGCTCTATATCGGTCAGCTCGTAAAAGGCAGTAGCGATATCACTGATAAGGCTGATTTTGGACGCCTCAAGCAGCTCTGCCTGCGACAGAGTATTGGCCAGTGCCGCCTCACTGGCCCGGCGGTTGGCGCCCCAAACATCCAGCTCCCATGAAGCGACCCCATTGAAATTAACATCTGTCTCGGCACTGGGATCTTTATTGGTAATGGCGCTGCTGAGTGACCGTTCGGCTTCAAACTCCAATCCAAGTTCGGGCCACAGGGCCGCGTCAACCACCCGCCCTTCGGCTCTGGCGGCTCGCAGTCTACTCTGCATCATCGCCAGGTTGATATTGTTATTCAGCGCCTGACGAATAAGTATCTGCAGCTCGGGATTGAGGAAAAACGCCTGCCACTCATCTGCAACGGCTTCATTGGACTCTACTTGCGGCAGCGCCTTATCAAACTGCGTCGGCATGTTGAGCTCGGGGCGCTGATAATCCGGCCCCAGAGTGCAGCCCCAAAGGCCCGAGGAAAGTATCAAAGCGACTAGCGCCGGTCTAGTGCGTTTGCAGCTGACAAGGCTCTTGTTCGGCTTCTCTTGGCTCATGGCTAATACTCCGGTCATCATAAGCCTTCCTCCGTTGCCGGCTTTTGCCTTCCCGAGTCACCCTTAACCTTGGCGCGTACCCAAGCGGCTGTGGTCACAAAGAACAATGGCACCAGTACAATCCCTATGCTGGTGGCCAGCACCATGCCGCCGAGGATAGGAATAGATACCGAGTGGCGACTGACTGAGCCGGGTCCGGCCGATAACACCAGTGGCAAGACACCGAGAATAAAGGCCATGGAGGTCATCAAAATCGGCCTGAAGCGCATCGCGGCGGCTTCCATTGCAGCCTCAAGCCGTGAACGGCCCTCTCGGTGCAGTTGATTGGCGAACTCGACAATCAAAATCGAGTTTTTAGCTGCCATCCCGATAAGCGCAATAAAGGCGACCTGGAAGAAGAGATTGCTCTGCATACCACTGAGCAGTGTCGCCAACGAGGCTCCCAGCATGGCGATGGGCGCAATAAGCAGCACGGCCACAGGAATGGTCCAACTCTCGTACAGCGCCGCCAAAAACAGGAACACGAACACCAAGGCCAGCGTAATGGCGATACTGGTCTGGTTGGCCGAGCGCACTTCCTGGAAAGTGAGCCCGGTCCATTCATACTTGAACTCGGGCGGCAACATGGGCTTGGCCACCCTGTCGATAGCTTTTATCACATCGCCGGTCGCATATCCGGGCGCCGGAGTGACATTGATGGACGCACTGGAGAACAGGTTGTAATGGGTCACAGCCGCCGGCCCCACAGTATATTCATAGTCGGCCAGAACTCCGATGGGCACCATGGCACCATTGGATGACCGGACATAGTAATCTTTAATCTGCTGGGGAAACTGACGATAACTGTCTTCGGCCTGTACCCTGACCCGATACACCCGGCCAAACAGATTAAAATCATTGACCGTGGCCGAATCGGTAAAGGTCTTAATAGTGCTGTAGAGATTGGCCACATCTACCCCGATAGCCATCGCCTTGGCTTCATTGACCGAGAGGTACAGCTGTGGAATAGAACCCTGCAGCGACATGGCCGCTGTCGCAATCTCAGGTTGCTGCTTGAGCAGCTCCACCAACTCGTTACTGGTTTCCATCAACCCCTTGAAGTTGGTTCCCGAAGTATCCTGCAACACCATCTCCACCCCGGAGCCGTTACCCAGACCGGGCACGGCCGATGGCAGGTAGAGGTTGAACTCGGCCTGCAACACTTGGTTGAGCTGATATTTAAGCTCTTTCATCACCTTCTGCACAGTGGCTTGATTTTGTTCTCGCTCGGCCCAGGGTTTGAGGATCACTTCAAACTGGCCATTGGCCTGATTCGACCCAGAGCGGCGGTTTTCCCCCGCCAGGGTAAAAGACCAGGCGACAGCAGGATGAGCCAGCACATGGCGCTCGGCAATCTTGAGCACCTCTTGGGTGCGGTTGACCGTCGCTCCGGCCGGCAGCGTCATATCGATGAAGAAACGGCCCTGATCCTCATCCGGCATAAAGCTCGATGGCAAATGGCTCATGATGTACCAAACCGCCACCACCATGGCGCCAAACACCAGGTAACTGCGCCGCGCATGCTTGTTGGCTAAGCCTACCAGGGACACATATTTGTCGGTCAATTTGGAGAGGCGGTTGTTGAGCCAGAAGAAAAAACCGCTGTTGGCCGCATCGCCCGGGCGCAGCAGCAAGGCGCAAAGTGCCGGACTCAGGGTCAATGCCACCACAGTGGAGAGCAGCACCGCCACGGCAATGGCGACGGCAAATTCGCGGTACATAATGCCGGTGATCCCGGCAAGAAAAGACACAGGTACAAACACGGCGCACAGCACTAAACTGGTTGCTATCAAGGCACCGGATAACTCTTTCATGGCGCTGCGGGTGGCCGCCATCGGGCTCATACCCTTTTCATTGATAAGTCGCTCGACGTTTTCCACCACCACAATCGCATCGTCGACCACAATCCCAATGGCCAAAACCAGTGCCAGCAGGCTGACGGTATTGATGGTAAAACCGAAGGCCAACATAGCGGCCAATGTCCCAATCAGGGAGACAGGTACCGCAATCGCCGGGATCAGAGTCGCCCGCCAATTCTGCAAGAACAGGTATACCACCAGTACCACCAACACCAGGGCTTCGATCAGGGTTTGCACCACCTCATCGATGGATTCTTCAATAAACACAGAAGCATCGTAAAACACCTGCCATTCCATACCGCTGGGAAACTTGGTCGCCAGCTCAGCCATGGTTTCCTTGACCTTACGGGTCACCTCAAGCGCGTTGGCTCCGGGCAACAGATACACCTGCAAGATGGTGGCATTCTGGCCATTGAGTTGGGATTGCAAGGTATAAGCCGAGGAGCCGAGCTCCACCCTAGCAATATCGCGCAGGCGAATGATGGATCCATCCGAATTGGCGCGAACTATGATCTCTTCAAATTCCCTGACACTGGACAAACGCCCACTGGCGGTTATCGGTAAGGTCTGGCTCAAGGCATCACTATTGGGCTGGGTACCCACAGTACCGGCCGGGGTTTCCTTGTTTTGTGCCTTGATGGCGTCAGTAACATCTGTCGTGGTCAGGCTATGTCCCGCCATGGCATCCGGACGCAGCCACACCCGCATGGCATAACTGCGGGAGCCGGTGTTCCGGGTACGACCAACGCCTGGGATCCGTCTCAGTGCCGATTCGATATTAATGGAGGCGTAGTTGGAGAGGTAAATTTCATCGAAACGGGGATCTTTGGAGGTCAATGCCAGCTTGAGCAGTTCCACCGAGGAATCCTTGGAGACAGAAACACCTTCGGTTTGCACATTGATTGGCAAATTACCCAGAGCCTGCTGCGTAGCATTCTGCACATCCACTGCCGCCAGATCCGGGCTTGTGCCTACATCAAAGGTAATGGTGACATTGGTGCCGCCGGAATTGGTGCTCTTGGAGCTCATATAGATCATATTGGGCACACCATTGACCTCCTGTTCCAGCGGTGTTGCCACGGACTCGGCGGCGGTTGTGGAGGCTGCTCCCGGATAGGAAGCCGAGATACTCACCTGCGGCGGCGTGATATAGGGATATTGATCCACCGGCAGCTGGAACATGGCGATCAAGCCCAAGAGCACAATAACAATACTAATAACAGCCGAGAATACAGGTCGGCCGATAAAGAACTGAGCCATCTAGTTACGCTCCTGTTCTTTTGATTGCTGCTCCAGCGCCTCTTTCTTTTCCTGCTCGTCGAGACGCTTTTGATACTCTTTGGCATCCAGCGGCTCAGCCAGTTGGCCATGACGCACACGATGCATGCCTTCGACTATCACACGCTCACCGGCGTTGAGACCACTCTTGACCACCACACCCTCCGGCCCCTGATGCTCAATCACAATAAAGCGCCGTTCTACCTTATTGTCCGGCATCACCACCATCACATACACGCCGCCCTGATCAACCTGGGTCGAACGCTGCGGGATCACTATGGCATTGTCTATCTCACTGAGTTTGATTCTGACATTGGTGTACTGACCCGGCAGCAACTCTTTGTCCGGATTGGGCAAAACCGCCCTCACCTCGAAAGTACCTGTGCTGGAATTAACCTGGGGGTCGGTGAAACTGACGTTACCCAGATAGCGATATTCACTGTTGTCCGGCAAAGTGATACGTACAAACCCCTCTACCGCCTTGCCTTCGGTTTCTGCTTCCTGTTGCTGGTTATAACTGGTCATACGACGTCTGGCATTGAGGTAATCCAGCGCCGACATATTGAAATTGACATAGATGGGATTCACCTGCTTCACCCGTGTCAGCAAGGATTGCCCCTGGCTACCGACCAAGGCGCCGATATCCACCTCGGAGCGGCTGACTAAACCTGCGATCGGTGCCTTTATCTCAGTGTAACTAAGCTCCAGCAGCGCTTCTTCCAGCTCAGCATGACCGGCGGCCAAGGCCGACTTGGCCTGAGCCAACGCCGACAGCGCATTGTCATAATCCAACTGACTGGCGGCATCCTGTTCATAGAGAGGTTTCAGACGCTTCACATCCCGCTGCGCCTTTTCCAATATCGCCTGCTGCGACTCGACATTGGCCTTGAGTCGGTTAACCACAGCGTTATAGGGCTTGTTATCTATCTTGTATAAGATATCGCCGGCATTGACCGCACTGCCCTCGGTAAAGAGTCGCTCCTCGACAAAGCCGTCGACTCGGGCCCTGACCTCCACATCCAATGAAGCTTTGGTGATACCGACATAATTACCGTAAACAGGCACAGTCGCCTGCTCGACCTCTTCCACCACCACCAATTTGGGAGTGATGGCCACGGGTTCAGGTTCACAGCCGAGCAACAAAAAGCCACTGACAATAAGCAGTGGCAAGACAAAAAGTGGGACAGTCGAGTGATTAAAACAACCCTTGCGGGCAAACACGGGTTTTAGTGCAGTAACAACAAAGGACATGGCAGCTTCCAACATTCAATGGGCGGTCCTGATGGCTCAACAACCCGGCGTTTGGCGCCAGGTTGTTTTATTTCCCAGTGTAAGTGCTTGAAGCTACTTGTCAATTATCATCCCTGGTTAGGGATGATAAGTTATCTGTTCAGAATACAAATCGGTGACCTGGCGGGCAAACTGCTGTTTGAGTAATTGAATTTGTTCTGGCTTGTGTTTTACCAAGCGACTGCGGGTTGCCAGACTGCTGCTGATAAAGAGCTTAAACCAGGTATCCAAAGCGTCGGCGCAGCCTTCTTCTCCTAAAGACTGCAGAGTTAATATCGCCACTTCGGCGGTGCCCATCTGAAAGTCGCGACTACCCTTTCTGAGCTGATAGCGAGCCAAGGTTTCGGCGCTGAATGACAGCATAGGTAATTGATGCAAATAACTACTCTTGCGGAACATCTTCACCGCCTCACGCCAACTGCCGTCGAGCAAAATAAACAGCGGCCGCTTGGCTTGCTCTGGCTCTCCCTGATTAGCGAGCACCTCACTCAAAGCCTCAGTCACCACCTCTTGCCCGGGTAAGGCATATTCCCCGGGGAACACCAAATAAGGCTGATAATCCGGGTTTTCCAACAAGGCCAAGAGTTGAGGGTCCGGCTGAGTTCGCGACCAGAGAAAGGCATGGGTATCCGGAATGAGATCTGCTATCAAACGCCCACTGTTGCTGGGTTTCAATACCTCGGCATCATACATAACCAGAGCAAATGCCGCCTTGGAAGGCAACAGGCGCCTGTGCTCACAGGTACAAAAGCTTTGCTCCAACAGACAGCGACCGCAGCGAATAAGATTCTTACCCCTTGATGCATAAGGCTTGGTCGACAACGACTGACGGTATTCATACAAGCGGTGAACCGCGTGAGATTGAATTGACATGAATTTTCCGAATAACAATGACTTAATAGCTAGTTTGTGCCACGGGATTAGGTGCGGTGTTAAGGCTGTGACAGCCGAACCCAATGGCCGGCGCAGTTTACTGCCGCATCCTGGTTGCAGCAAGCGCTTTAACCTCACTCTTTCCAGGATGGAACACTTGCCGCTTGCCGATAACACGAATAACAGTGCTGAGTTCCAAAAATTAATTTGCCAAAGCAGAATGTAAACTTATTATTCCAAACCAATATTCAACTGCTGACTTCAAAACCAATAAAGCCGGGGAAAACAGGGGGCGCAGAGGTGACTTGTTGTTGGCCTTGCCCAAGAATCAACCCAACAAGTGTAAACTATTAATTACATACTGTTGTGCCAGATAAAAAGTTATCAATAATTCTAGTTTTTTCTTGTTTAACAGCGACTTCTGTCATTGAAATTGCAAAATTGCCGAGTATGATAGCGCCCGTCTCGGGGAGACCCCGAGCAGGAAGATGCGCTTCCTTATCCGGCACCCGTCTTTGCGTATCTTCCCAAACGATCTTTTAGTTCTGTATCAAGGTTGTGGAGTATTGACTGTGGTACCTGATGAGAATGTTTCCGGCGTATCCTTGAGCCCCCTGTTAATCATGCTGGTGATGATGGTCGCCTGCGGCCAGATAGCCCAAACCATTTTTGTACCGGCTCTGCCTATGATGGGTGAGCAATTTAGTGTCGGCGCCGGTCAGTTGCAGGCGATTATGGGCACTTATCTGTTGGCCTATGGCCTGCTGCAATTTGTTTATGGCCCGGTATCGGACAGATTCGGCCGCAAGCCACTGCTGCTTATCGGTCTCAGTCTGTTCGTCGTTGGCGCTATCATTGCCGCCTGCGCCGAGAGCTTTAACACCTTGTTGCTTGCCAGTGCCATTCAAGGCTGCGGCACCGCCAGTGCCGGCGCCCTTTGCCGTTCTATTCCAAGAGATTTCTTCTTCGGTGACAAACTGGTGCGCTTCAACAGTTATGTGTCCATGGCCGTGGTGTTCTCACCGCTGCTGGCTCCTTTTATTGGCGGGGTGTTGAGTATGCATTATGGCTGGCATGCCGTGTATTGGTTCCTGGCATTTTTCGGTGTCTGCGTGGTAATCACCCTGGCGCTGAAATTCAAGGAATCCCTGCCCAAAGAAAAACGCCAGCCGCAATCTGTGCTCAAGTCTTATGCCTTGGTGCTCAAACACAGAGCCTTTCGCGGTTATCTGCTGTCTTTGGTGGCTACCTTCGCCGGGATTGCCGCCTTTGAGGCCATCGCAGGTATTCTCTATGGTCAGGTGCTGGCCATGAGCCCCATGATGGTCAGTTGCTATTTCGTGGCGCCTATTCCGGGTTATCTTTTGGGCGCCTGGTATGCCGGCAGGCAGGCCTCACTGCATAAACTGTTTCACCACGGCGTAGCTCTGCTGGGCGCCGGGGCGTTATTTTTACTGCTGCCCGGCCTGTCAACTCTGGTGATAGGCTGGTGCCTACTGATTGGCTCTGTGCTCTTCTTTACCGGAGCCGGCATACTGTTTCCGGCACTGACATCGGCTGCGCTCGAGCCCTTCCCGCGCCAAGCCGGGGTTGCCGGCGCCCTGCTCGGCGGCCTGCAGAACTTTGCCGCCGGTCTCGCGGCCATGTTGATGTCGCTGGTGCCCATGATGGGGCAACTCAGCATAGGGCTTTTAACTTCTTCCATGGTGGTGCTGGTGGTGTTGGCACTTAACTATGCCAGAACCCATCCGGATATTGATGTACATACAGCTGGAGATCCACTCTAAACACGGCCACAACAAGGCGGGCTATCCGTCTTGTTGTAATGCGTTCAACAACAAGAAGCAGCTCTGGCTCACTAAGAGTTTGATGAAAAATGTTAAAAGGCGACAACAAAAAAGCCCAAGCTATTTATAAGCTTGGGCTTCTATGTTTGGCGGAGCGGACGGGACTCGAACCCGCGACCCCCGGCGTGACAGGCCGGTATTCTAACCAACTGAACTACCGCTCCAATATTTTACTTTATCGCCTGGGCAATAAAGTTTTAACTGGCTGACTTGATTGGCGGAGCGGACGGGACTCGAACCCGCGACCCCCGGCGTGACAGGCCGGTATTCTAACCAACTGAACTACCGCTCCACTCAAGTTGCCGGGAATAATACGTAGAGCCTATGCCAGCGTCAACAACTTTTTCTTTAATCGGCTCTCAACCAGCCAAAAAATCAGCAAACCACTAATAATCAAAGTGTTCTGTTTGATTTTTGCTCATCCTCATCCGGCAGCGTCAAATCGATTTCCTGTAACGTATTAACCTCGGGAGTGGGCTGTTGCTGAACCAGCATTTGGGCCTCAGCCGCAGCCAAGGCCTGTTTCAAACTTTGGCGCTTGCGCCAAAATAGAATGGCGCCGATCCCAAACAGCAGCAGCAAGACGTTACCGCCTATTATCAGGTAAAGGGCACTTTGTTTGGCAGCCGCCTCTTCTTTGGCTGCTATTGCTGCAGCCCTGGCGGCCATCTCTTCGGCGCTCGGTGGCGGCTTGGGAGGCTCGACGAAATTGAAGAAACGCTCCGGCAAACTCAATACCAGCTCCCTTCCCTGCTTGTCTGTGCTGAATACAGTGCCCTTGATACGGTAACTGCCAAAATCACTCACCTGGGGCAACACAAGCTGTGTGGTACCTTCCTTGGGCTGACGCACGGTAAAAGGCAATTGCAACCCAGCCGGTCCCAAGAGTTCTAGATCAAAATAGGTTTCCTCAAGGCGCAGAATATCAGGGTTGGCACTCAGCGACAGGCCCCATGGCTGAGTCAAAGGGTCGTCCGGCTCCAGCACCTTGATGTCCACGGGAGTAGGCTCCAATCTAAATACCTGTTTAAACTCACGTTCAAACACATCGTTTTGCACATTGACCTGCAGGGTGTAATTCCCCCAGGGCTGGTTGAGGTTAATGTTTGCAGTGAAAGTGCCGTCATCTGGCCTTTCATCCAGCGCTTCACCGTTATCCTGATAACTGCCGACAATCAGGGTGCCGGCAGCAAAGTTTTCATCACCTGGTTGATGGGATGAGGCAAAACGCGCGGTCCATCTCAATAAATATTCAAGCCCAGGCAGCCGCATTCTCAGCGAGTCACCGGTGAGATGGGCTGTCAATTTAAGCCGTTCGCCTTGATAAAGAGGCTGAGGCAGCTCATCCACCTCAATCCCCAGCTCGGAAACCCGGGTAATTTGCGAGCCGGGCACCACTTTACCAATGAGCTGCCAAGGCCCCGGCACAGGGTTTTCAACCGAAATCATGTCGCCTGTAACCCCATCGGTCCATTTGACATTCTCCGGGTGGCGCGAGGCATACCATTTACTGCCATCGGGCAAGACCACCACCACAGGGGCGGAGCCATATTCTCGCTGCACCAGCAGTACGATTCTGTCGACCATATGGTCGACCCGAAAACGGTTTTTAAGCTCAGAGGCCTGTTCCTTGGGGACTATCTCGGCAGCTATCGCCCCCCCAAGGCCAAGCAGCAGGCACACTATGAGGCCCAGCACTGATCTCAATCCCATTATTTGCTTCAATCCATAGGTTGTGGCTCGTCACGCCAGAGGCACTTGCCTGATTTTGCGACTAAATCGAGCCTTTGCTCATGCATATTCAGTTCATCGGCCGATGCGGCGATCACTTTAAGTTTTGCGCGATTGGTATCGAGACGCATGATGCCACCGGCTTCCTGACCGGCTTGATCGCTGGAGAGGTTGAACTTGGTCTGGCCACCTGTCATCGCCAGATATACGTCGGCGAGGATCTCGGCATCGAGCAAAGCGCCGTGATATTCACGGCGGGAGTTGTCTATATGGTAGCGCTTACACAGGGCGTCCAGATTGTTCTTTTGCCCTGGGTGCAAAAACTTGGCGATGGCCAAGGAGTCAAGGATCTGGCAAATATCCGCCGTCACCGGTCCCCTGGGGTTGGTCATGGAAAACTCATGATCCATAAAGCTCACGTCAAACGAGGCGTTGTGAGCCACAATCTCAGCCCCTTGAATAAAAGCGATAAAGTCGGCGGCAATTTCATGGAATCTGGGTTCGTTGGCCACTCTCTCATTGGTAATACCGTGAACCGCGATCGCTTCTTCATCAATGGGTTGCCCCGGATTAATGTATTGATGGAAAGTGCGGCCGGTCAGGCGGCGGTTAATCACTTCCACACAGCCGATTTCAATGATCCTGTGGCCTTGATAGACGGGGCCAGCGCCCTGGTTCATACCTGTGGTTTCGGTATCCAGAATGATCTGCCGACTGGCATTCGATATGATATTCATCTATTTTTTGCAGCTTCCTGAGTGAATTTACGGGTATACTCGCCCGCATTTGCCGGATATGGTAACAACTTGATGAGCGAACTGAAACAGATCCAGATATACACCGATGGCTCTTGCCTGGGCAACCCCGGACCCGGCGGCTATGGTGTCGTCATGCGCTATAAACAACATACCAAAGAACTCTCCGGTGGCTTTGCCCTGACAACCAACAACCGCATGGAGCTGCTGGCCCCCATTATCGCGCTGGAAAGCCTGAAAGAACCTTGCAAAATCGTGCTGACCAGCGATAGCCAATATATGCGTCAGGGGATCACCCAATGGATCCACGGCTGGAAGAAAAAAGGCTGGGTCACTTCCAACAAGACGCCGGTGAAAAATGTCGATCTCTGGCAGCGGCTGGATAAGGCCACGCAACAACACCAGATAGACTGGCGCTGGGTCAAGGGCCACGCCGGACACCCGGAGAACGAGCGTTGCGACGCCCTGGCAAGAGAAGCCGCCGAGGCCAACCCTGCCACAGTCGATCAGGGTTATCAGGCCAGTCTCTAAACACCTTTGTCCGCGACAGTCTTGAGTTTCAAAAATTTGCCGCAAAAGTCGATAAAGGCCTGCGCCAACGGCGTCAGGCTGTGGCTCTTGTGGCGAATAAGGTAAAACGGCCGTTCGAGCGCCAGCCCCTCCACCTCCACCAATGCCAGCTCTCTACGGGCCAGCTCTTTATCCAATGTCAGTTCGGACAAAACCCCAAGCCCGGCGCCCTGCTTCACCGCCTGTTTGATGGCATCAGGAGTTGGGAAGCAGAAACGGGCCTCGGGCTGCAAGTCCAAGCGGTTGGCGGCATCGACAAAGTACTCCCGGGTACCCGAGCCCTCTTCTCTCAATACCCAGGAGAGCCCCTTGAGCTCACTTGGCGTGACCTTACGTCCCGCCAACGGGTGCGCCGGATGGCAGAACACCTTGAGGCAGTCCTGATGCCAGGGCAGCACGACGATTCGACTATCGAGACAATAACCTTCAATGAAGCCTAACTCGGCGCGAAACTCGGCCACATCACGGATAACCTTACGGGTATTGTCTATCGCCAGATCCACCTGGGTCTGAACGTGCTGCTGGCTGAATGCAACCGCTGCTTTGGCCAGCAGAAAATTGCCTATGGTGGAACTGGCACTGACATTCAACATACCGGCCAGCTCGTGGTTGCTCGGAGTAAAAGCCTGCTCTATACGCTCGATGCGTTGCAGCACATCGCTGGCCAGCGGTAACAGCAAGCTGCCTTGGGAGTTAAGCTGCAAACGGTTGCCAATACGCTCAAATAAACGGGCATCGAGTTGCTTTTCAAGCTCTGACAGTGCCATCGAGGTAGCCGGCGCGGAAAGATTAATCCGCTCTGCCGCTTTGGCCACCTGGCCTGTACGGGCTACGGCTTCAAAAATCATCAGCTGTTTCAGGGTGATACGCATTAAAATTATTGCTCTTCTTTAGTGTGGCGCTCCAATTGCCTGCCGGAGAATCCCGGCGTTGGCGTGGGTTGCCAACCAGGGATCCGCTGGCGGCGCTTATCCCCCAAAGGGGTTAAAGGCGAATCCAGCTTGCGGGCCACCAACAGATACAGCGAACCGGTACCCGGTAGCCATTTTTGCTGCCAATGATGCCATATCCTCAAGGGCGCCGCCTCGCTGAGCAGCGAGTGATACAAGAGCCGCTCATCGTGCACCAACTGATACCCTAAAAGCCCCAGCCAGTCCTTGACCCTGGCCGGCATAAAGAACTGACCACTCCAGGGTAAGGCCTGCTGAAACCTGGGCAGCAGCTTGCCGAAAAAGGCGCAACTGAATGGATTAATTCCTACTATAAAAAGATAACCGCCGCTGACCAGCACCCGGTCGGCTTCACGCAAAATCCGATAAGGATCCGCCTCAAACTCCAGCACCAGGTTCATCACTACTGCATCTATGCTGGCCGGGGCCAGCGGCAGCTCGGCAAAATCGGCAACTATCGAAGCACCTTTATCTGGATAAAGGGAAAATTGATGCCCGACCGGGCAATTTTTGATCTCGAGTTCGCGGCTTAAGGCACCCAGGCGCAACAAATGATAACCAAACACCCTGGGCCACCAATAGGTCAGTTTGCTTTCCAGCTCACGTTTGATAGTCTCACCGGCAGGCAAACTGTCCCAGGAACTGGGTCTGGACTCAGACGAGAGAGGCATAGATACTCCGGTTAAGCCATTCTAGGCTCAGCTTAATAACGAATCCCCTATACAAGCAAGTATGAGGCTCAGTAAAATTGAAACTGATCCCGCCGACTTAAAGGAGCTTTGAGCTTATGTCCAACGTCCATGTCACCCGTGCCCGGCCTCAGATAACGCCGATAGCTGCCTTCGATGACAACTATATCTGGGCCATAGTCGCCCCCAAAGGTGATAGTTGTTGGGTGGTAGACCCGGGTGATGCCGCGCCCGTATTGGCATTTTTGGCACAAAATGACCTGACTTTGGCCGGAGTACTGATAACTCACCACCACAGCGACCATACCGGCGGCATCCTGGCCTTGAAGGAAGCTTTCGACTCGCTCCCGGTTTACGGGCCAGCCAATCCGGCCATCAAAGGCATTACCCAGCCACTAACAGAGGAAGGCGGATATCGGCTTGAGCCAGGAAATGGCCAGTTTGCTCTTGAGTGCCGAGTGTTTAAGGTTCCCGGGCACACGCTGGATCATATCGCTTATTTGATTGACGATGCACTCTTTTGCGGCGATACCCTGTTCTGCGCCGGCTGCGGCCGCCTGTTTGAAGGCAGCGCCGAGCAGATGTACCACTCTTTGGGTCAGTTTGCCGCCCTCGATGACAGCACCAAGGTGTATTGCACCCATGAGTACACTTTGGCCAATCTGCGTTTTGCCAAAGCTGTTGAGCCGGACAACCAAGCGCTTGCAGATTACATGCTTACCGCAGAAGCGCTGCGTGAGCAGCAACAACCCACACTCCCCTCCACTATTGGCCGTGAAAAGGCCATCAACCCCTTTATGCGCTGCCAAAAGAACACATTGCAGAGCAGGCTCGAATCCCACAGCGGTCAGCCCTGCAATGATCCCGTGAGCCGCTTTGCAGTTCTCAGGCAATGGAAAGACAATTTCTGAAAACCGGGTTACAATAAGCCGCTTTTTTGTGTCGTTATTATGACAACGTTCGGCCAAGATATATTTATCTAATTGTTTTAAATGACAATATTGGCTTTCAGTGACGACGCTTCTTTTTCACCACGGAAAC
Organism: Shewanella sp. BJSY2023SW007; assembly: GCF_047314525.1. Taxonomy (NCBI): domain Bacteria; kingdom Pseudomonadati; phylum Pseudomonadota; class Gammaproteobacteria; order Alteromonadales; family Shewanellaceae; genus Shewanella; species Shewanella sp. BJSY2023SW007. The sequence goes on from NZ_JBKORL010000074.1 coordinate 101,830, forward strand.
CAAACCAGGGTAAAAATACCACCCAAGGTACTATCCCGGGCCAAGGGACCAGGCCTATCCCGGGTTTCCGTTTGATGTGCGTTTGCCTGTCTGTTCAGGCCATCATTCGAGGATTGCTGTTTTTGAAGCAAATCAGATTTTTTATATTGGCGGGGAGCCTATCCCTGCTTGGCGGCTGTCAGCTGCTATCTCAAGCGCCGGAGTCTACTGCCGAAGCGCCGGTTAAGGCCACCCCGGCTCCGATCATTACTCAGGCTCCACAAGTCATCAGCGAGCCGGAAGTTGTTGTCACTGACGTGTGGCAGCGGATCCGCAACCAACTCAATATGTCGGTTCCCGATGAAAAGCTGGTGCGCCAATACCGTCAATGGTACATAGATAATCCAAGACACCTGGAGCAGATCTCCGAGCGAGCCGCTCCCTTCATGTATCTGATTGTCGAGCAGATAGAAGAGCGCAAACTGCCGATGGAGCTGGCACTGCTGCCGATAGTGGAAAGTGCCTTCGATCCTTTCGCCTACTCCCATGGTGCCGCCTCAGGATTATGGCAGTTTACCTCGCCAATGGCGTTGCATTTTGGCCTGGAGATCAACTGGTGGTATGACGGACGCCGCGACGTTCCCGCAGCTACCACTGCCGCTCTGAATATGATGGAATACCTTTACGAAAAAACGGGCGAGAACTGGCTCTATGCCATTGCCGCATATAACACTGGCGAAGGTCGGGTGTTGAACGCGGTCAAGCGTAACCGTCAAAAGGGACAACCTACAGACTTCTGGTCCCTGTCGCTGCCCAAGGAAACCGAGCGTTATGTGCCGCAACTGCTGGCACTGGCCGATGTGATCAAAAACGCCGACAAATACGGCATTAACCTGACACCAATTGCCAACGAGCAGAAACTGGAAGTTGTCGATGTCGGTAGCCAGATAGACTTGGCCCTGGCGGCGCGTCTTGCCGGCATGGAGGTCAATGAGTTGCAACAGTTCAACCCAGGTTTTAATCGCTGGGCCACTGCACCGGAAGGGCCACACAAGCTGGTACTGCCGCTGGACAAAGCGAAAGAGTTTGAAATTGCCCTGGCCAGTACGGAACCAAGCGAGCGCCTCAACTGGCTCAGATACAAGATCCGCAAGGGTGACTCTCTTGGCATGATAGCCAAGAAGCATCATACCAGTATCGATGTTATTCGTTCTGTCAATGGCATCAGTGGCAACAATATTGTCGCCGGTAAGCACCTGTTGATCCCGGTCGCCCTCAAGGATGCATCGGCCTACCCGCTCTCCAAGGAGCAACGTCTGGGTCAGAATAAGTCCGGCAAGAGCAAACGCAGCTACCAGGTCAAGTCCGGTGACTCCCTGTGGCAGATAGCCAAGGATAACGGCGTCAGTGTCAATGAACTGGTGAAATGGAACGGGATCTCCGCCAAGACGCCGCTGCGTCCCGGCAAACAGCTGACCATCTGGACTAAAGCCTCTGGGCAATCCCAGAGTGCCAATGCCGTAATGCGCACAGTGAAATACAAGGTTCGCTCCGGTGATTCGCTGGCTCGAATCGCCAGCAAGTTCAATGTCAGTGTGGATGATCTGCTGGAATGGAACCAGCTCAAGGCCAGTAAGTACCTGCAACCCGGACAGATGTTGACCCTGTTCGTGGATGTGACCCGCGTCAAGACCTGATAAAAACTCCTACTCAAGCGGCACCCAAGGTGCCGCTTATGATCCCGTTCAAACTTTTGCAAGTTATTATATTACAATCATAATCCATTCGTGCGCTGTCACAAATTTGACACTCCTCTTTGTTGATAATCGTCCGCTGAATTAATCCAGCCTAAACAAAATCACGATGAACAGAGATTTGCCCATTACCGACATTGAAACACCTGTGACGGAAAATGCCCGCATTCTATCCACCACAGATCTCAAAGGGCGCATCACCCATATCAATCAGGAGTTTATTGATCTTTGCGGCTTTTCTCGTGAGGAACTCTTGGGGCATGGTCACAACATAGTGCGCCATCCTCATATGCCCAAGGAGGCGTTTGCCGATCTCTGGCATCAGGTCAAGAGTGGCAACAGCTGGATGGGCTTGGTTAAAAACCGCCGCAAGGACGGCGGTCACTACTGGGTCAACGCCTACGTCACCCCGATTCGCCGCAAGGGTAAAATAGTTGAATATCAATCTGTACGTACCAAGGCTAGCCCTGAGCTGATTGCCAGAGCCGAGACCTGCTATCAGGCTATCAATCAAGGGAAATCGATACTGCCACGCTTTCGAATAGGGCTAACGGCAAAGCTGGCGCTCTGTTGGGGTGCATCACTGCTATCCTTGGTGCCCCTGCCCTGGCTAAGCGGTCTCTGGCAACTTGCACCGGTCAGCGCAGCGGCAACTTTGATGGGCTGGAGTCTTTTCAGGCTCAAACAAAGGTTAAATAAAGTCAGTCAATTCAGCCGCGGAGTACAGAATAACCCACTAATGCAGGCTATTTACTGCAACAGCACAGATGAACTCGCCGAACTGGAATTGAGTTTGAGAATGCAGCAGGCCGAGATATTCGCCATCACAGGACGAATAAAAGACAGTGGTGAGATCCTCGATAACAGTTTGAGTGCCCATCAGGCTGCCGTCGATGCCAACTACCGCGAACTGGCACAGCAAACCGGCGCCCTGAAACAGCAAGGTGATGCCATCAACGAACTCAGAGGAGCCGTGACCGAGATTGCTGATACATCAGCCGAAACGGCCAACGAAGTGACTGAGCTTGAGCAAAGCAACCGGCACACTCTAGAAGCTCTGGTCGCCAGCCGCGCCGCCAACAGCGAAGTCACCGCTCTGCTTGCGAAGGTTGAAGCACAGTTGCTGGCATTGGACAAACGCTGCAGTAGTATAAACACTGTGTTGGAAGTGATTGAGCAACTTTCCGATCAAACCAATCTGCTGGCGCTCAATGCGGCTATCGAAGCGGCCCGAGCCGGTGAAGCCGGCCGCGGATTTGCCGTAGTGGCAGATGAGGTGCGAAACCTAGCCAAACGCTCCTCTGAATCCGCCGGTGAAATACATCAAATTATTGCCGAGCTCAGTCTGCAAAGTCGCCAGACAGTGACCGAGATGGAGCGCAGCCAGCAACTGACCAAAGAAAGTCTGCAACTGGAGCAAAAGTTGGCGCAACGGTTGGACGAAGCCACCAGTGCACTGGGCCGAATTGCCGCCCATAGCCAGCAAATAGCCGTTGCCACCGAGCAGCAAGCCTGTGTGGTAGAACAGTTACACCGCCATTCAGAACAGTTGCAACAGGGCGTTGGCTGTTTAACCGATAACAGTGAAGCCGCAAGCCATCACGGAAAGGAGCTCACCAGGCAAAGCGAACGTCAAAAAGAGCTCATCGCCCAGTTCTGACAACAAAGCAACGGCGATATTTTTCCAGGTAGGCGCCATTTGTCAAAGCGTGTAAAAACACCTGTGTTCACCTATGGCATTCCCCATGGAAACCGCGTTAGAACACAACGCGGCTCCCTGAAGGGAATGCCAAAAATTTACCAGTCAAATGTCTCCAAGTTCCAAAGTCATATAAGTCAAACCTGGATCAGAGTGGCAATTTTGCCAATTTATCAGCCACAAGTTGACCGCGCCATCCCTGCAACACCAAGGGCGAGGCCCCTTGTTTGCCATCCCATACCCATTCAAGGTATTCGTGAATATGACGCTTGGAGCCAAGCAACTCCATGGGCACACTTTCGGATTCTGCAACCTCACTCAAGCACTGCTTAATGGTTTTGAAAGCGCTCTTGTATCCGGGCTTGAGCGCCAGCACATCCAAGGGCTCAGGCAGATTGCTCATATCCGCCTTGGCCATAACCTTGAGCACATCTTTGGCGTAAAGACGCTTTTCATGATCTGTCAGCTCTTTCATGGCAAGCACATCATTGATCCCTCTTGGCTGACGCTTAGCCAAGCCGATAAGGGCATGATCTTTCATGACAAAACCCAACGCCATATCCTTTGCTAACGCTTTACGCAAACGCCAGGCCGCCAGCACCTTAAGCACAGCCAATTGTGGTGTACTCAACTGAAAGGCGTTTTTGACTCTAAGATAGGCCGTGTCTTCATCCGGCGGATCCAGACGCCCTTCTGTCATGCGCCGACTTTCTTCCAATGCCCACTCAATCCGGCCCTGTTGCTGTAGTTTCTGCTGCAGCTGAGGATAGAGTTGGTAGAGATAATAGACATCATTGGCGGCATAACTGAGCTGCGCCTCTGATAACGGCCTTTTCAACCAGTCGGTACGGGACTCGCCCTTGTCGAGCTCCACTCCCAGACACTCATGCACCAACTTGGCATAACCCAGGCCATGCCCCATGCCGGCAATGGCCGCTGCCAGTTGACTGTCGAACAAAGGCTTTGGTTGACACTGACCCTGGCGGGCAAACACTTCCAAGTCTTCACTGCAGGAGTGCAACAACTTGGTGATCTTCTCATCGGTCAACAAGGCCCAAAAGCCCGACAGATCCGAGATGGCCAAGGGATCTATCAGAGCCAAGGTCTTGCCGTCATAGGCCTGAATAAGCCCTAAACAAGCATAATAAGTACGGGTGCGTACAAATTCGGTATCTAGCACCAGCAGTTCGGCATCACGGTATTGAGCCACCAGCTGTGCCAGGGTGGCGTCATCTTTTACATACAGGTAATCTTGCAACTTCAACTCCCATCCTGCGCGAGTTTCCAGGTCTCGGAAACACAAGAGCCGGCTGGCGCCGGCTCTCTATATTATGCAGATTTGGCCTCATCTCTGAGTTCTCTGCGCAGGATCTTTCCTACATTGGTTTTCGGCAATTCGTCCCTGAATTCTATCAGCTTCGGCACCTTATATCCTGTTAAATGATGGCGACAGTGTTTGATAAGCTCTTTCTCGGTCAAAGATTTGTCTTTTGCCACCACAAAAATCTTCACCAGTTCGCCACTGACCTCGTGGGGTACCCCTACTGCAGCCACTTCAACCACCTTGGGATGCAAGGCCACTACCTCTTCCACTTCATTGGGGAAGACGTTGAAGCCGGAAACCAGGATCATGTCCTTCTTGCGATCAACAATATAGAAAAAACCTTTTTCATCCATATAGCCGATATCACCTGTGGCCAACCAACCATCTTTGTCGATAACTTTGGTGGTTTCTTCCGGACGTTGCCAGTAGCCCAACATCACCTGAGGCCCCTTGGCAAAAAGTTCACCCGTCTCCCCCTGAGGCAACACCTGACCATCATCGCCACGCACTTGAATTTGCGTCGAAGGCGCAGGTAAGCCGATAGAGCCGTTGTAACCGGCCAGATCGTAAGGGCAACAAGCCACCAGAGGTGAAGCTTCGGTCAGGCCATATCCTTCAAGCAAACGAGTCTTGGTGATGTTCTGCCACTTGTCGGCCACGGCGCGCTGCACCGCCATTCCACCACCAATAGAAAGTTTGAGGCGGGAGAAGTCCAGAGCGGCAAACTCTTCGCTGTTGACCAGAGCATTAAACAGGGTGTTCACCCCAGTGAGAGCAGTGAAAGGTGTTTTCTTCAGTTCCGCCACAAATCCCGGGATATCCCTTGGATTGGTGATCAATAAGTTATTGGCGCCTTTATGCAGGAACAGCAAACAATTCACCGTTAAGGCGAAAATATGGTAAAGCGGCAAGGCGGTTACCACAAACTCCTTGCCATCGTTGAGCAAAGGGGCGTAAGCACCGTTGGCCTGCAATACGTTGGCAACTATGTTGCCATGGCTGAGCATGGCGCCCTTGGAAACGCCAGTGGTACCGCCGGTATACTGCAAAAAGGCGATATCATCACTCTTGACCACAGGCTTGACGTACTGTGCCTTTTTACCGGCCCGAAGCGCCCGGCGCATAGAGATGGCGTGTGGCAAAGAGTATTTGGGCACCAAGCGCTTGATATACTTCACCACAAAATTAACCAAGGTACGCTTGGGCGCACTCAAGAGATCGCCAAGCCCAGTAATAATCACATTCTTGACCGGAGTTTGATCGACCACTTGCTCCAGTGTGCTGGCAAAGTTGGACACTACCACTATCGCCTTGGCGCCGGAGTCGACCAACTGGTGCTTTAGCTCTCTCGGGGTATAAAGCGGATTGACGTTGACCACAACCATACCGGCCCGCAACACACCAAACAGGGCGATGGGGTATTGCAGTAGGTTCGGCATCATGATCGCCACCCGATCGCCCTTTTGCAATTTGAGATCATTTTGCAAATAGGCGGCAAAGGCCCGGCTGCGCTCTTCCAGTTTTCGGTACGTCAGGGTTGCACCCATATTGACGAATGCGGGTTGATCGGCGTAGGTATTGACCGCTGATTCCAACATCTCCAGCAAGGAAGCATAGCGGCTGGTATCAATTTCGGCAGGCACGTCGGCAGGCAAACTGTTAATCCAGGGCTGGTCCACAAATCTCTCCTAAAATTCCGTCTTCAGCGGAAACGACTCTCTATGTCGTTAAAGCCCGCAGCATCTGCGGGCAAAGCACTGAGTATTTTTTATAAAGTTCTTATTAAGGCCTTTGGCCTCGACTCTTGGTAGTTAACTTTCGCGCCGCAAAAAATCATACGAGCGTTTAAAATTTTGATCATCATCACATAAAAGCTTTTATTTGCCTAGTCCCCCGGATTGGATTTTCTACCTTGGAGAAATCCGGCCAGAGTTTGCGCTACCCCATCGGCGTTCGCCATATGCAGATGGTGATCCCCTGGTAGTTGTACTATTTGCAACTCGCTGTACCAGGCACGTGCCTGGGGTAAACTCTGCACCAATCCGGGAAATCCCTGCTCACCCGTGATAAGTAAGCTGGGGATGGCGATCCCCTGCATCAGGGATGCTACCTGCTCAAAACAAAGTCGCATCGGCGAGTCAAGCCGCAGCCTTGGGTCACTGCGCCATCTGGCACCCTGTGCATCAATTTGCATATTGCGTGTCACCAATAATCTGGACCAGGGCTCCGCCAAGCCGGTCAACTGCACTCTGGCTTTGATGGCCGGTTCGATACTGTCATAAACCACTTGGCTACGTTTGCTGGCGAGCATACGCTTGTGGGCAGCAAAGCTCTTTCTCAGCCTGGGTTTGGCCTGCTCCACCGCCTCATAAAGAGGTGCAAAGGCTTCAATCAACAGCAACTTGGCAACTCGCTCGGGAAATGCGGCAGCATAAGCACTGGCAACAATTCCCCCAAGCGAGTGCCCCAACAGAGTGACTGGTGCATCGCCGGCCAAGTAGTCCAGCAGCTGCTCAAGATCATACAGATAGTCAATCCAGTGCAGCGGATAACGCCCTGGCCTGTGTTCCGATAAACCATGCCCCGGCCAATCAATGGCAAGAATACGATAATCATTCATCAACTTCTCGGCCAAAGGAGCAAAGCTGTTACTGTTATCCAGCCATCCATGCAATGCCAGTAACAGCGGCTTATCTTCCGCTCCCCAGCATTGGGCAGCCAGCGTGAGGTGCGGCAGCGGGATCTTCAGTGCTTTTACGGGGGCGGAAGGTTGCCACATAATGCCTCTGTTGTCAGTGTATCAGTTCGCTTTTTTGATAAATTTGAGTGTCATACGGTCACTTTCTCCTATCTTGAGATAAGTGTCCCTGTCCTGCTCACCCAGTCGCAATGTCGGCGGCAAGGTCCAGACGCCTTTGGGGTAATCCTTACTGTCCTTGGCATTGGCGTTGATCTCACTGCTGGCTTCCAAGGTGAAGCCGACCTTTTCTGCCAGTGCTATCATCTCATCCTGCATCATGTAGCCGCTGTCAGGGCCGTTACCGGCTTTGCCCCTGTGCTCAACCACACCAAAGACGCCGCCATCTTTAAGCACATTAAAAGCAGCCTGAAACACGGTTTGCAGTTGCCCCTGACTGGCCCAGTTATGCAGGTTTCTGAAAGTGAGTACAGCATCGGCGCTGGCATCTTCTCCCAGTTTAACCTGTGCGGGAGGATCCAAAACCACCAGTTCGATTTTGCCAAGCTCTTTGGGGTGGGCTTGCAGCCATTCTAGATAACGCTTGCCCGCTTTGGCCCGATAACGGCTGCCCGGGGTGTCTTCCTGCGGCGCTGTGTTAAAACCGGCGGCAATATACTGCCCCTTGTCCGCCAACATAGGCGCCAGGATTTCTGTGTACCAGCCGCCGCCGGGCCAGAGCTCAATCACGGTTTGCTCCGCACTGATCCCGAAAAAAGCCAGTGTCTGCTCTGGATGACGATATTGGTCGCGCTCGACATTGGCTTCCCGGCGAAAGTCACTGTTAACCGCCTCCTGCAACGCCTGTTCGCCGGCCTGCAGCGCACCGCTGCCAAGCAGCATGCCTGCAAACAGCAACGCCTTGCCAAGCGGCGTTGCCAGCTTGCGATTAAATTGCTTGTATTCCATTTCCCTTCTCCTTTGAATGTGGATTTATGCTGCGGCAACAAACCCGCCGAAACGACTTTTTGGCACGCACTGGTGCCAAATAAGATTGGAGTTCAAGCTAACAGTGAGCGGCAGACTTGCCAAGGATCAGTTTGATTTTCCATCTATGCGGCGCCAGCAAAGCAGTAACGCCAATAAGCCGGAAGCGAACCACAGCAATACCCAGACGAACGCAGGCACCCAGCTGTGCTCAGCCAGCAATACCGCATCTCCCCTGTTGTCCAGCCCCAGCAATACTGCTGGGCTGGCGAGCGCGTTGAGCATCACCATCAAGGCCACTAGGCGCAAGCTGCCGCTGAGCAGTCGATTGCCGCCAAATTTCAGCGGCAGCAAAAACAATACACTCAGACTAATGAGGATACTCAGGGTAAGTAAGTCCCGTCCCCACAGCAGTATGGTGAGCAGCACCAAGGCGCCGATAAAGGCGAAACTGACACGGATCCCCCGCGGCCAAGTGGCCAGGTGGTAAAGCAGGCAGCCCCAAAAGGCCGCGCCCAAATAACCACTGAAGCCGATAAGGAGCGGCCAACCGCCCTGACTGAAGCAGAAACCGGCGCCACTCGGAAAGAGTTGGATATGGCTGACAATCCCGCCGCTTAACAGCGTGGCTAGCGCATGAGACAATTCATGGAAATAGCTTTCCAACCATTTAAAAGGTACAGAGACATAGGGCAGATGAGTCAACATCAAGGCCAGCAAGAGTTCCAGCAGAAACTGGCCTCTTCCCGGCAACACCAGAGAATGGGAGGGTTTTACAAACGCGTTATCGGCGGCGGGATTGTCAGGCGTAGACATCTATGCCCACCATGGCTGAGATAGCGTCCCGCTGCGCGGCGTGTTGGGTATGAAGATAGAGGGCGATAGCATCAGAATGACCTGCGGTTTCCCGCTTAAGTTGCTCTCTTTGTTGGTATTTGTCGTTAAGGGCTTGGCTGTCAAACTCGAGCAACTGTCTGGATGGGCTGACAAGGATTTCATCTTGAGTTTCAATGGTTTGCTGGGCACTCTCAGGTGGCCTGTTGCCGGCTACCGCCTGCGACAGACTTTGAACTGCCCCCGGATGTCCCGTCTGCTTGATCATCATGATACTGGTTTGATCCCCGTTTGCCCCAAGCCCTTGAGGCAGTTAACCCGCCTGAAGCCCTATTCCCTTCCCGGCAGTTTCTTCCAGGCAACTGTATCTCGCAAATACACAGGCGCCAGCTCATCGACCGAGGTGGCCTGTCCTTGTTGCCAGCCAAGGCTTGCCAAAGCAAGCATAGCACTGGCTTGAGGATATTTCACCGCATCCAGCAAGGTCAAGTTCTCGGCATGTTGTAACAGTGCCGGGTAGGCGTCAAACCCTGTACCGCAGCAATACACCTTGTCCGCATTGGCAAAGGGCGAGGTCATTGTCTCAGGGGCGCTCACTTGCTCTATACCCACCAGTTTGGCCAGGCCGGATTCCTGTTCAAACGCCGCCCAATAGATTTCGCCCATGCGGGCATCTATGGCACAAATCACCTGCTGCGCACCATGTTCGGTTATCGCTTGCTGCGCCATGGCAGCCAAGGTAGAGATACCGATTACAGGTACATCCAGCCCCAGCGCCAACCCTTGAGTCATAGAAGTGCAGATGCGGATGCCGGTGAAACTGCCTGGCCCTCGGCCATAGGCGATAAGGCCGATATCCTGCATCTTGAGCCCGGATTGGCTCAGCAAGTTCTCTATCATGGGCAGCAATCTTTGGCTATGTTCACGGGGAGCATCGACAGATTCGGCAATACTGCCACCTTGCCATGCCAGCGCCGCTGAGCAGAGTTCGGTACAGGTATCCAGAGCCAGAATAACAGGAGAATTGGCAAGTGTAGTCGATGTCATGGTTTAAACCTTGATAAGCGAAGGTATAGCCTTCGGCGAGTTAATAGCGGCGGGATCATACCATCAAATACGCCGAAACCAAGCCCGGATCTGCCCTTGTGATCCTTATCATGGACAATGAGAACAGTTCTCAACTAATATAGAGTCCCCTTTTCGGTTAGCGTCTGTTATGTCCAGCCTCTCTCAGTCTTCCAATGAAACCGCAGTTTCGCGGTTGAAACGTGCCTTTGTCGCCGGTATTTGGGCCACGCTCATCAGCATAGCAATCGGGTTTTCCTTTAAAGTCTGGCTCGCAAGCTGGGTTCCCAAGGCGGATCTGGCTATCTACCACACAGTTATCGATATCATCTCGCTGTCACTTATCCTGATGACAGGCTTTCGCTCGTCTATGGTGGTGTCATACAGCCAGACCCGCAACGACAGGGATATCATCAATATTTTCCGCTATGTGCTGATACTTGTAGTGCTGCTGACCTGGGGCATTATACTGCCCTATATCAAGCACAAACTCGCCATAGATGTGGAGTACCTGCAACTGGTGGGCATCATAGTCAGCATGGGGCTCAAGGTGTACTTTACCAACCTGGTTGCCATGTATCGTCTCTATGAAATCAGCAACAAGGTAACCTGGATGGAGCCGCTGTCTTTGGTGCTGGCCTTTGCCCTGTGTTACTACGGGCTGAGCATGGCGCCGCTGGGAGCACTCTTTTACGCCACGACGCTGTCGTCTCTGATTATCGCGGTCTTTATGTATCTGAGAAGGCGGCGCCAAATCGCCACCGCGCCGCTCGCCAAGGTCAATCTTGAGCCGGCGCTGAAGAGCTTTATGAAGCGCAGTGTCACCGCCTCGCTCGAGGCCGGTTCAAGCATTCTGATGATCTATATTACCGTACTACTGACCATACGTTATTTCAGTGTCGAAGAGCTGGGGGATTTCCAAGTGGTGGTCAGACCGGTATTCACCTACATGACCTTGCTGTTTGTATTCCCTATCTACCGCTTCGTATTGCCAGAATTGGCGGTCTGTGTTCGCGCCCGGGACAATGAACAAATCCGCGCCATCAAACACTGGCTCTACAAGCTGGCGCTAATTGTCAGCACCAGTTTCTTTGTTGTCATGCTGCTGGGCGGCGATAGTCTGTTCAGAATGCTGTTTCCGCCCCAGTATCACGGCGCCGTCCCGGTACTGCTGCACTATGCCATTTTCTTCATCTTTTTGATGCTCAACGGTTATCAACTGGCCTATATCAAGGCCGAAGGCTACTTTAATGCCAGTTTGCTGATCCGCCTGGCCGGCATCATTACTCTGGTGGGCGCCTTCTTCCTGCTCAGGCAATTGACGGCCAATGTGGTGGCGGTAATCCTCGCCCTCGGCTGCGGTTACCTGATGATGTACCTGATAGGTGCTCTGGTCGAGCGCCATATCCGCCGCAGTAGAGCCCAAGCTTCACCAGCCGTATCCTAACTAAGGAAGGCGGCATGGTGGTTTCCGGGTATCAACCAAGGGAAGCGGCCAGTCTGATTTACTCTTGAGTGAATTGCGCTTGATAGTAGCTTCGGGCTATGGCCGTTGTCACCTTAAGCGGCTAAGGTTAACCCCAAGGAACCGCACGCAATAGCAAAGGATTGGAGGCCAGGGAATGCCAGGCGCCTATGCACACCTCACCATGGTCAACAGCCTCAGACAGCCACTTGAGCTAGAGGCGGTTACCCATATGCCCAAGGACGCTATTCGCGCCTTACTGAAGCACTTCAAATACTGCGAGCTCGGGGCTGTCAGCCCGGATTATCCCTATCTTGCCCTCAATGATCGCCAACAGGCCAAAAGCTGGGCCGACAAGATGCATTACCAGCATAGCGGCGAAATGCTCAAAGCCGGCGTTCGTCATCTGGCCTGCAGTGAAGGGGAAGAACGCGACAAGGGCCTGGCCTGGTTGCTGGGCTATTGTGCCCATGTGATCACAGATATCACTGTCCATCCGGTTATTGAGATGAAAGTAGGCCCCTACAAAGACAACGCCGATGCCCACAGGCATTGTGAAATGCATCAGGATGCCTACATCTATCCCAAGCTCAATCTCGGGGCAATAGGTCTATCCGAACACCTGGATTCCGGCATTGCCGCCTGCTGCGATGCCACAGGCCAGAAACTGGATCCTGTCATAGAGAGATTGTGGGACAACTGCTTCAAAGATGTTTATATCGATGAGTGGGCCAATAATCCGCCGGCCATCAATGACTGGCATAAAGGCTTTATCACTGTGGTGGACAAGATTGCCGAGGAAGGCAACAGACTGCTGCCGTTTGCCCGCCACCTGGGCGTCAAGTTCGCCGTTCTCTACCCAGAGCAGGAGCTGATTGAAAAAGCATATTTAACCCTGACCACCCCTGAGGGCGATATGCACTATGACGCGATTTTTCTGCGCGCCAGAGAAAACGTCAAACACTTTTGGCAACTTATCGCCAGCGGTGTGCTCGAGCAAGATAGCGCCTATCTGGAGAGTATCAAAGATTGGAATTTGGACACGGGCCGGGATGCCGCAGGTAAACTGGCCTTTTGGCAGGAATAGGCCTAACAGGAACTAGCGCTGACCTACTATTTGTAGATAAGGATTCAAGGATGAAATCAATTTTCCATCAAGGCCCAATCGTCTGCCTGTTGCTGGCACTGCTACCGACACTTGGTGGCTGCGGTCTGGGTGACAGGCATGAACAAGACTACCAACAACTGGCACCGGCACTGACCAAGGTGACCAGCGCCGCCGAGGCCACCATACGTTATGAAAATCATCCGGCCAATCTCGACGGCCAAACTTTACTGGCGTTGGCCACAGCCCATGACGCCTCCATGCTCGAGCCATTCAGCCAATACCAACTGCACCTGTTTCGCATCGAGGATCATGCCCTCTTGTTGCTGTGCAGCGCAGACGGTGAGCGGGCCCTGATGGAAGACAGTGGTTGCACCGCCAAGCTCGACAAGCAGCAATGGCAACAGGGAACAAGTCCCTGTGAGACCAGTATTGCACCTGCCAACATCTGCCTGGGTGAACTGTGACCCTCGTCATAGTATCGCGTTTCCTGCAAAGGGTATCCTAGGCGCACTTGGGCGCTTGCGCCCCTTTAACCTCAATAGCTTAGTGCTCTTTACCGAGTCTTGAGACAATATTCGGCAAACAGGCACCCGCCATAGCAGTAAAGGAACTCTCATGTCAGACAGTCATTGCCGTCACGGCAGCTTCACCAAACCTCTTCGTCGTCTTCGCCGTCTTCGCAGTTCAGAAGCCATGCGGGATCTGGTTCGCGAGCAGCAAGTTTCCCTGACAGATCTGGTACACCCACTGTTCATCGAAGAAGGCATTACTGAGCCTGTGGCCATCAGCACCCTTCCCGGGATCAGCAGATTGCCCGAGAGCATGCTGGCAGCTGAGATCCGTGAGCTGAAGGCCCTCGGAGTCCGCTATGTAATGCCCTTTGGTATTTCACACCATAAAGATGCCATCGGCAGCGATACCTGGAACGATGACGGCCTGCTGGCACGGATGATCCGCACCATCAAGCAGGAAGCGCCCGAGATGCTGGTGATCCCGGATATCTGTTTCTGCGAGTACACAGATCACGGCCACTGCGGTGTGGTCGAGCACAATGAAGTTTGTAATGACGCGACTGTGGAAAACCTGGTCAAGCAGTCTGTCTGCGCTGCCCGCGCCGGTGCCGACATGCTCGCCCCTTCGGCCATGATGGATGGCCAAATTCGGGCGATACGCGAAGGCCTGGATGCAGCCGGTTTTGAAAATGTCGCCATTTTGGCCCACTCGGCCAAGTTTGCCTCCTCTTTCTACGGCCCATTCCGGGCGGCGGTAGATTGTGAACTCAGCGGCAATCGTAAAGGTTATCAACTGGATAGCGCCAATGGCCGGCAAGCACTGTTGGAAGCTCTGCTCGATGAAGAGGAAGGCGCCGATATTCTGATGGTGAAACCAGGTACGCCTTATCTGGATGTGTTGTCACAATTGAGAGAGCGTACCGAGTTGCCTTTGGCGGCTTATCATGTGGGCGGTGAATATGCCGGGATCAAGTTCGCGGCTCTGGCCGGCGCTCTGGACGAAAGGGCCGTGGTTACCGAAAGCTTTGTCGGCTTCAAACGCGCCGGTGCCAGCTTGATTGTCAGTTACTACACCAAGCAATTTGCTTCCTGGCTGGCCGCAGATCGCGGCTAATAGCTAGTACAGAGACAGAGGGCAAAAGGCGCCTAGTTTTAGGCGCCTTTTTACTATCAATTTATTTGTTCCAAAAATTGAATTAATACTCTCAAATACAGTATCCAACTGTTTTTAATCAATCTATTCTTTCAAGAAAAGACAAGGCAGATTGCAAATTGCGGGTCCTGTACATGGGCGGCAAGGAGTTGAGAAATGCCTGACCATAACTGCGATTGACGATGCGATTATCACAGAGAATTAGCACACCGCGGTCGCTCTCGTCACGAATTAGCCGTCCAACACCCTGTTTGAGTGCTATCACAGCCTGGGGCAAGGCCAACTCCACAAAGGGGTCACCCTGTCGCTTACTGATCTCTGCGGCTCTGGCGCGATAGAGATTATCGTCCGGAGACACAAAGGGCAGTTTGTCGATTATCACGCAAGAGAGTAACTTGCCGCGCACATCCACGCCTTCCCAAAAACTGCCGGTGCCCAGCAGCACGGCATTACCCAGCTGACGAAACTTTTTCAGCAGAGTCTGCTTACCGGCGCTGCCTTGCACCAGGAGTGGATAGCGGCTGCGACCATGAAGCGCCTGCGCCACCCGTTGGAGCATCCTGTGACTGGTAAACAAAATAAAGGTTCGGCCCTTGGCCGCATTAATCGCCTGCTCACACACCTCAAGCAGGCGCCGAAACTGATAATCCCCTTCAGAGCGCACATCCCCAAGCTCCCTGGGGACACACAAAATTGCCTGGCGTCGGTAGTCAAAAGGGCTGTCCAGAATAAGCTCCCTGGCCCCCTTAAGCCCCAATGTCCGGCAAAAATGGTTCAGGCTGCGATTCACCTGTAGCGTTGCCGAGGTAAATAGCCAACGGGTTTGCACCTCAAACAGCGCCTGACACGCCTTGGCAACATCAATAGGCGCCATTCTCAGCGTCGGCAACCGACTGCCCTGCTCTATGCTGTAAGCCGCACTTTGGTCTTCACAGTTGAAAAACTGCTCCAGCTGCACACAGTAATCTAGCCATTTTTCCAGGCAATCATCCAGTTCATCACTGCGACCGATATTGGCCAGCATCACCCGCTCCAGCGCCCGAAACTCTTCGAGCAGCTGCCAGCATTGCCTCGCAAGTTCTTTATCGGCCAACAGGGGCCGCCAGTCGCTTTGCCCGGAAGCCTGGGTCATCTGCGCCCAATCCGCCAGGCGGGAGCCGCAGCGCCTGGCGAGATCGCTCAGTTGTGAAGTATCCCTGAGTTCCTGTTGATATACCGCTTCCACCCGCTCCAGCACTCGCTGCATGGCCGCGAGCGACAATTGGCGACCAAAGTAGGTTACGGCAATATCGGCAAGCAGGTGAGCCTCATCGAAAATCACCGCATCGGCATCGGGCAACAACTCGGCAAAGCCGGTATCCTTGAGGATCCTGTCGGCAAAAAACAGATGATGGTTAACCACGATAATCCTGGCTTCCAGGCTCTTCTGTCTGGCCTTGCGGGTAAAGCAGCTGTCATAGAAGGCGCAGCGCTTGCCGGTGCAGCGCTCTTTCGAAGAAGCCACCAGCGCCAGTGCCGGCGACTGTTCGGAAACCGTGGCCAGAGTACCGAGATCGCCATCTGTGCTGGCCGCGGCCCATTGATTTATCCTGAGCAGATCATCGAGCACTTCCGGGCTGCGGCTCTGGGCGCCATCCAACTGCTGCTCCAGCAACAACTGACACAGATAATTGTTGCGCCCTTTGAGCAGCGCCACCCGAACTTGCAGATCCAGCATCTGCAGCAAGGCCGGCAGATCTTTATAAAACAGCTGTTCTTGCAGGTTCTTTGAGCCGGTGGAGACAATCACCTGCTTGCCTGAAAGCAGCGCCGGGATCAGATAACCGAAGGTCTTGCCAACCCCGGTGCCGGCTTCGAGCACCAAAGGCACTGCAGCGCCGCTTGAGCCATGGAGTAACTGGGCCACTTCGCGGGCCATCTCCAGTTGCGGTTCTCTGGGCTTGAAGCCCCTGATATTGGAGGCCAAAGGGCCGCCCGGGGCGAAGGCCAGTGCCGTTTCGCTGACGAGTCGATTACGCATTGTGCTCCATTTTGCCCTGGGGTATGGCGTGCATTATCGCTATTTGAGTGACGGATACAAGGGACAAACCTTATCGCCAAGCCGCTCTACCCAACAGAGTTGGCATTGATATAGTTAACATAACCACTTAAACCAAACTCTTCAGGCTAACGATTCGCAAACTTATGCCCAAGCGGGCCGCTTGATGAATCCTTTTCAAGCAGCAGACATTTTTTGATTTTGGGTGTTGCAAATTCCAGCCAAAGGGATTAGCTTAAAAACACGCCAGCCGAATTGGCTCAGAATTGAATGCTTATGCGCTGCCAAATTACAGCGTGAAATCACAGGATTTATTACATGACACAGCTTCGCAACGCTATCCATCATCACCACCACGAGCGGTAGCCTTCGGAGCTGACTGCCGAAGGTTCATTCCTTCTGGCGGTTGATTCATAAGATCTGAAAACCCCTGGAAGGAATTCCGGGGGTTTTTCGTTTCCGGATTTGAGTTTTTAACCAAGATTGAATTGACCAACAGGAATGACCACTATGACTTCAAATCGACTGCGCATCGCCATCCAGAAATCGGGCCGGCTTTCGAAAGAATCACAACAACTGCTGAAAAACTGCGGCGTAAAATTCACCGTCAACGAACAACGTCTGATAGCCCACGCCGACAATATGCCGCTGGATCTGCTGCGGGTGCGTGATGACGACATTCCCGGCCTGGTCATGGATGGCGTGGTCGATTTGGGGATCATTGGCGAGAATGTGCTGGAAGAGGAGCAGATAGAACGGCAGACACTGGGCAAACCTTCGGCCTGCAACAAACTCAGACAACTGGACTTCGGCGCCTGCCGTTTATCGCTGGCGGTACCCAGTGAGTTCCCTTATCAGGACGCCGCCTCACTGGAAGGCTTGCGAATTGCCACCTCCTACCCCAACCTGTTGCGCCGTTTTATGCAAAATAAGGGCATAAGTTATCGCGATTGTATGCTCAAGGGCTCGGTAGAAGTGGCCCCCCGTGCCGGACTCGCCGACGGGATCTGCGATCTGGTTTCCACCGGCGCCACTTTGGAAGCCAATGGCTTGTACGAGACCGAAGTTATCTTCCGCTCTATGGCCTGTGTCATCCAATCACAGCAAACCCAAACCCCGGCCAAACAGGCCTTGATCGACAAGCTGATGAGCCGGGTCAACGGCGTCATCCGTGCCCGGGAAAGCAAATATATCCTGCTGCACGCTCCCACTGAAACCCTGGAGCAGATTGTTGCCCTGCTGCCCGGCGCCGAGAACCCCACAGTGTTGCCGCTCAACGATGACAGCAACCGGGTCGCCATCCACGCGGTCAGCACAGAAGATCTGTTTTGGGACACAATGGAAGAGCTGACCAAGCTCGGTGCCAGCTCGATTCTGGTAATGCCAATTGAAAAGATGATGGGGTGAAGCATGCAGTATCTGGTATGGGACAAACTGAGCGAAAGCGAGCAGGCCGCCGCGCTCCAGCGCTCCTCCCTGGTAAGCAGCAAAGCGCTCGAGCAGAGCGTCGGCGAGATCATCGAGGCCGTCGCCGCCAAGGGAGACCAAGCCCTCAGGGAGTACAGTGAGCGCTTTGATAATATCCCCCTTGAGAATATCGCCCTCAGTCAGGCGCAGATAAAGGCCGCTGCCCAGGACGTTAGCCCTGAGCTCAAAGACGCCATCAAGACCGCCATGGCCAACATAGATGTGTTCCACAGCGCGCAACAGCCTCAGGCTTTGGATATCAATACCCAGGCCGGAGTGCGCTGTGAGCTCAGAAGCGAAGCCATAGACAGCGTCGGCCTCTACATACCGGGCGGCAGCGCGCCGCTGATCTCCACTGTGTTGATGCTGGCGCTGCCGGCCCGAATCGCCGGTTGTCGCCGCCGGGTCTTGATAAGCCCGGCTCCGATAGACAGCGCCATCATCTACGCCGCCAGCGAATGCGGCATCGAAGAGATTTACCAATCCGGTGGCGCCCAGGCCATTGCCGCGCTGGCATTGGGCACGGAGACCATAGCCCCGGTGGACAAGATATTTGGCCCGGGCAACCGTTATGTCACCGAAGCCAAGCGCCAGTTGTCCCAGGATCCCAGGGCGCGAGTCAGTATCGACATGCCGGCAGGGCCATCCGAAGTGCTGGTCATCGCCGATGAGACTGCCAATCCAGCCTTTGTGGCGGCTGACCTCCTGTCACAGGCCGAGCACGGTCCCGACTCTCAGGTGATATTGCTCTCTAACTGTGAATCGCTGGCAAAAGCCGTCATCCAAGAGCTGGACAAGCAGCTTGCGGCTCTGCCCCGCGCCGATATTGCCCGCCAGGCATTGGCCGAAAGCCGTATTTTACTGCTCGATTCACTGGATAAGGCTGCAGCCGTTTCCAACCGCTATGGCCCCGAGCACCTGATCATCCAGACCCGCAGCCCAAGAGCAGTGCTGGCACAAATTCGCGCTGCCGGCTCTGTGTTTCTCGGCCCCTACACCCCGGAATCTGTGGGTGATTACGCCAGCGGCACCAACCATGTGCTGCCCACTTACGGCTACAGCCGCTCGGTATCCAGCCTGTCACTGGCAGATTTCTGCCGCCGCTTTACCGTGCAGGAGCTGAGTGCCGAAGGTCTGTGCGCCTTGGGGCCCTCGGTAATGACCCTGGCCCAGGCAGAGCAGCTTGACGCTCACAGCAATGCCGTTGCCCTGCGTCTGGCCTCTCTTGGGGTATCCGGCTCCGAAGGTTCAACCGAGAGTGTTTCATCATCGCGCGCGCCGTCCGCGAGAATGGAGGAATAAACACCATGCCTGCAGCCATTAATACCGCCACTGCGGATGCCAAGAAAGGAACAATAGCCGTTACCCACCAAAGCCGCGAGCTTGCCGCTACTCTGGCCCGCCCCGAGCTATTGGCACTCGAGCCCTATCAAAGCGCCAGGCGCCTTGGCGGCCAGGGGGAAGTCTGGATTAACGCCAACGAATCCCCCTTCAACCACACGGATATCGACCGGGTCAACCGCTACCCCGAGTGCCAGCCGCCAGAGGTGATAGCCGCCTATGCCGCCTATGCCGGAGTCTCAGATTTGCAGCTCATCTGCAGCCGCGGCGCCGATGAAGCAATAGAGTTGCTGATCCGCACCTTTTGCACCCCGGGGGCAGACAGCATCGCCCTCTTTGGCCCCACCTACGGCATGTACGCCATCAGTGCCGCGACCTTCAATGTCGAGGTCAAGGCGCTGTCGTTGGATGACAATTTTCAGTTGCCCAAAGCGTTAACCCAGGCCCAAGGCGCCAAACTGCTGTTTATCTGCAACCCCAACAACCCCACAGGCACCTGGGTAAGCCAGGGTGAAATTCTGCGGATACTCGAGGCCATGCCAAACACGCTAGTGGTAGTGGATGAAGCCTATATTGAATTCAGCCCCGAGCTGAGCGCCGCCTCTTTGCTCAAGGAGTATCCCAACCTGGTCGTGCTGCGCACTCTCTCCAAGGCGTTTGCCCTGGCCGGAGCCCGCTGCGGCTTTATGCTGGCCAATGAAGGCATTATCGAGATGGTAAAACAGGTGCTGGCTCCCTACCCGGTACCTGTCCCTGTGGCACGCTTGGCGGCTTTGGCGTTAAGCCCTGAGGGCATAGCCAGAATGCAGGCCGATGTGGCGCTGCTCAAGACCCAGGGGCAAAGAGTGGCCGCGGCGCTGGAAAGACTCGGTGCCCGGGTGCTGCCAAGTGGCGGCAACTATCTGCTGGCGTATTTCGCCGATGCGCCCAAGGTGCGTGAGCAGTTGCAGCGCTTTGGCATAGTCGCCCGCAGCTACCGGGATCCGCGTCTTGTTGACGCCATACGTTTCAGTTTCAGCGATGACTCAGATACCGAGCGGCTGCTCGCCGCCCTGAGCCAGGTGCAATAACGATAATAATCAGCCCGGCAGCGGCCGGCACAAGGAAACATCAATGAGCCAGAAAATACTCTTTATCGACCGCGACGGCACCCTTATTGAAGAGCCGCAAACCGACAAACAGGTGGACAGACTGGATAAGCTGGTGTTTGAACCCGGCGTTATTCCGGCGCTGCTCAAACTGCAAAGCGCCGGTTACCGCTTGGTGATGGTCTCCAATCAGGATGGCCTGGGCACCCCCTCCTTCCCGAAAGAAGACTTCGATGCGCCCCACAATCTGATGATGCAGATTTTTTCAAGCCAGGGGGTCAACTTCAGCGAGGTGTTGATTTGCCCTCACTTCAACGATGAAAACTGCAGTTGCCGCAAACCCAAACTCGGGTTGGTAAAAGAGTTTCTGACCCAGGGCCTGGTGGATTTCACCCGCTCGGCAGTTATTGGTGATCGGAAAACCGATATTGCCCTGGCCGAGGCCATGGGCTTGACCGGCTATCGCTATGACAGGGAAAAGCTCAACTGGGGCGATATCTGTGATGCCCTCTTGAGCCGGGGTCGCCAGGCAACTGTGGTGCGCACCACCAAAGAGACCGACATTCGGGTCGAGGTGGATCTCGACCGCGCCGGCAACAGCGACATCAATACCGGCATAGGCTTTTTCGATCACATGCTGGATCAGATTGCCACCCACGGCAATTTCAAACTGGCAGTCAAGGTTGACGGCGATCTTGAGATAGACGATCACCACAGTGTGGAAGATACCGCGCTGGCGCTGGGCGATGCTTTGCGTCAGGCGCTGGGCGATAAACGCGGCATTGCCCGTTTCGGCTTTTCCCTGCCAATGGATGAAGCCCGCGGCGACTGCCTGCTGGATCTCTCCGGCCGTCCCTTCCTCAAGTTCAGCGCCGTATTTGAGCGGGAAAAGGTCGGTGAGCTGGCCACAGAGATGGTAGCGCACTTCTTTCGCTCCTTTGCCGACGGCCTGCGCTGCACCCTGCACCTTGGCTGCGAGGGCGACAACGACCACCACAAGGTAGAGGCGCTGTTCAAGGTGCTGGGGCGCACTCTGCGCCAGGCCATCAAGGTTGAAGGTGATGCCTTGCCTTCCAGTAAGGGAGTGTTGTAATGACCCAAGCCATTGCCAAGACAGTGATTATAGATACCGGCTGCGCCAACTTGAGCTCGGTGAAATACGCCTTTGAGCGCCTCGGCGCCGAAGTCTGTATCAGTGATGATGCCGAGGTTATCCGCAGCGCCGAAAGAGTGGTGCTTCCCGGTGTGGGCACAGCCAGAGCCGCCATGGCGGCGCTCACCGAAAAGCAGTTAATTCCTGTTATCAAGGCGCTGAAACAGCCGGTGCTGGGAGTGTGTCTCGGTATGCAGCTCATGTGTGACAGCTCGCAGGAAAGTGGCGAGAATGCCGATGAATGCCAGTGTCTTGGGCTGATCCCGGGCACTATACGCCAGCTCGACTGCAAGGGGTTGCCCAGTCCACATATGGGCTGGGATCAACTGAGCCCCGTACTTGATGCCAACGGCCAGGCACACCCGCTGTTTGCCGGTATCGATGAAGGCAGCTACTGCTATTTCGTCCATTCCTTTTGCGCCGCGCCTTCCGCGGCCACCATAGCCGAATGCTGTTACGGCGAGCGTTTCAGCGCCGCCATTGCCAAAGACAACTTTATGGGAGTGCAGTTTCACCCGGAAAAGAGCGCCGTTATCGGTAGCCTTATCCTGGCTAACTTTCTCACTCTGACCCAGGATGATTTTAACGGAGCTGCAGCATGATTATACCGGCAATCGATCTTATAGAAGGTCAGGTAGTGCGCCTGTTTCAGGGCGATTACCAACAGGAGACCCGCTTCAATCTGCAACCTGAGGCTCAACTGCTCGCTTATCAGGCCCAGGGGGCTTCACTCTTGCATCTGGTGGACTTGACCGGCGCCAAGGACCCTGAGCGCTGCCAGAGCAGCCTGATAGCGTCGCTCGCAGCCGCCCTGGATACACCACTGCAAGTGGGCGGCGGCGTGCGCAGTCAGTGTCAGCTCGATGAACTGTTCAAGGCCGGGGTTTCCCGGGTAGTGATAGGTTCATTGGCGGTGCGTGAGCCCAAACTGGTTGGCGCCTGGCTCGAACAATACGGCCCGGACGCCATCTGTCTGGCGCTGGATGTCAATATCAATGCCGCGGGCGAGAAAATAGTGGCGGTTCACGGCTGGCAGAGTGGCGGTGGCAAAACCCTGGAATCTCTGGTGGCCCAGTTTGCCCCTTTGGGCCTTAAACATGCCCTGGTCACCGACATCAGTCGTGATGGCACCATGACGGGCGCCAACACAGCCCTGTACCGCGAGTTGGCGCAGACCTTTCCCGATATCGCCTGGCAGGCCTCCGGCGGTATCGCCAGTCTGGATGATGTCGCTGCAGTCAGGGATTCCGGTGCCAGCGGCCTGATTATCGGCAAGGCCTTGCTCACCGGCGAATTCAGCGTAGAGGAGGCGATCGCATGCTGGCAAAACGTATAGTCCCTTGTCTCGATGTACGCGACGGTAAGGTGGTCAAAGGCGTGCAGTTTCGTAACCACGAAACCATAGGCGATATCGTGCCGCTGGCGGCCAGATATGCCGCCGAAGGCGCCGATGAACTGGTGTTCTATGATATCACCGCCAGCGCCCACTCGCGGGTGGTGGATAAGTCCTGGGTCAGCCGGGTGGCGCAACAGATAGACATACCCTTCTGCGTGGCCGGTGGCATCAAGACCCTGGCCCAGGCACGCGAGCTGCTGGCATTCGGTGCCGACAAGATCTCCATCAATTCACCGGCACTGTCAGATCCCAGCCTTATTCGCAGGCTGCAGGACGAATTCGGCCGCCAGTGCATAGTGGTGGGTATCGACTCTTTCTTCGATGCCAATGACAACAGCTATAAGGTGAAACAGTTTACCGGCGATGAAGCTGCGACCCGCGACACCCAATGGCACACCTTGGATTGGGTCGAAGAGGTGCAGCGCCAGGGCTGCGGCGAAATCGTCCTCAATGTGATGAACCAAGATGGGGTGCGCCAGGGTTATGATATCGAGCAACTTGCCAAAGTGAGAGCCGTCTGCGATGTGCCGCTTATCGCCTCCGGCGGCGCCGGCACCATGGCGCACTTTCTCGAGGTCTTCGACAAGGCCAAAGTCGATGCCGCTTTGGCCGCCAGCGTATTTCACAAGGGGATCATAGAGATCCAGGCGCTGAAAGCCTTTCTCAAGCAAAGCGGCGTCACCATTCGCAGCTAAGGAAGGCTTCTTGCAAAGGACTAGGGCCATTGGCTGCGAACCACGCCTTGCATCCAGGCCCGTAAGCCGGCGCAGAGCACACATGGGACTTGTTCGCACCTTCCTTAATGCCCCACAACCCAATACAGGTATTTGATATGACAACCGAGACAAACAATGCCGACTGGCTCAAACAGTTGGACTGGGATAAACAACAGGGATTACTGCCGGCCGTAGTACAGGACTTTCACAGTGGCAAGGTGTTGATGCTGGGTTATATGAACCGCGAAGCCCTGGATGTCACCCTAAGCAAAGGCCTGGTGACCTTTTACAGCCGCAGCAAACAGCGGCTCTGGACCAAGGGTGAAAGCTCAGGCAATCTGCTGCAATTGGTCAGCATAGGAGTGGACTGTGACAACGACAGCCTGTTGCTGCAGGCCGCCCCCTTAGGCCCCACCTGCCACAAGGGGACTGACAGCTGCTGGGATAATCCGGCCTGCGGCGAAGTGCACCCCTTTATCAATCGCCTGCAAAGCCTTATCGCCTCACGAAAGGAGGAAGACCCCAACGAGAGCTATACAGCTTCGCTGTTTCAGCGCGGTACCAAGCGCATTGCCCAGAAGGTGGGCGAAGAGGGATTGGAAACCGCGCTGGCGGCGGCCACTCATGATCGCGAAGAGTTGGTGAATGAAGCCTCGGATCTCCTCTACCACCTCTTGGTACTGCTGGAAGATCAGCAACTGTCCCTCGATGATATCCATGCCAACCTGGCCAAACGTCACACCCAGGCCAAAGCGGCACAGGATTAAAGCAAAGCCTACATAAGGCAGTGGCACAGCACCAACGAACAAAGGCAAAAAGAGAAAGGGATGAATGCAACCAATAGGTATTCATCCCCTTCTGCTGTCAGCGCAAGCTTAGGATGCTCATTTTACTCAAGCCAAGAGTAAGATTGCAGCCTCTTTCAACGCCTTTAAGCCCGCTCTAATCCTTGCGGAAAGCTTAATCGCAGCCGCCTCCCAGGATACAAGCCGCCGGAGCGCTTGGCGCGGCTTTCGGATTATCTCTCTTGGCGTCAATCCCAGAGAGCTGTCTGGCAAAACTTGAGTCAAACCAACCCAGCATTGCCTCTGTCTGGCCGTAGAAGCGGTTCAAAGGCACAGGGTGCCACTCACCGATTTCGCTTTCCAGAACCAGCGACGGAAAGCCTGCCAATCCAAGCTTTGCCATCATGGCTCGGCTTTGGGCGATATGGCTCGCCAGCGGCGAAATCTGTCCGGCTGAGTTTGCTTCCATAACCGCCGTCAGATCGCTAGCCAATTTCTCGCGCCCCAGTGCCTGGAGACTCGGCAGCTCCTTCAGCAGTTGCAGTAACACTTCAGGCTCGGCAAGCCTTAAACCCTGAACATAATGACCACGCTGCAATATCTCCAGCAGCGCCAATCCCTGCCCCACCGCCTTTTCGGCGAGCAGGATGGCGGCAATGGCCGGTCCCGAGTCCAACACGGCGTCAGGACATTGAAGCAAACCCTGAGTGTAATCGTCGCCAAAGGGTTGCCCGGTCAGCTTGGCAATTTTGCTGTCGTGGCTGAGGATATGTTGCCTGAGCCCGGGCGTTATTCTTGTTGCCGCCATCAGACCGCCGGCGTGCAAAACTATCGGGAGTCTGGCACTCAGGGCATGAATGAGGGGCGCCGCACCATGGCACCAGCCGCACAAGGGGTCAAAAAAGTAGTGCAGCCTCACCATTTCATCTCACCCTTACTGACCTTGGCAGCTATCTCCAATGCCATAGCAAGCCCGGCATTCGGGTACAGACGCTGCATGGTGTCAATAAGCTCAGCGCTGGTTTGCGTGTCGGCTTCGGCTTGTTCGAAATCCTGCAGGTACTTGAGTGTCGCGGCAATATTGTCCTGCTCGAGAAAAGATTCAGACAACATGTGCCCGGGGATCACCTTGGCAGGGTTAAGCGCCGCCATTTCCGCAAGCTGCGCCTTCCAGGCCGCTCGCTCACTCTGGCTCTGGCTATCAGCCATCCACAGGTGCAAGCCTCCGGAGACGGCCACATTGCCGAGAATGGTTTTACTCGAAGGTACCCAGAGGTATGGCCTGTCAGCCAGCCGTCCCAGGTCACCTTTTATCTCAATCGCCTTGCCTTCAAGCATTAATTGACTGCCTTTAAATATCTCTGGCAGCTGCGCCTTGAGGGGGGCATTGCTACCCATTCTGGGGATCCAAAAGCTCAGCTTGTCTTCCAGCTTGGCCGCAATTTGTGCATGCACTGCCGGGGTCGTCAGGTATTTTGCTTTAGGGAAAAACTGCTTGAGTGTGGCAACCCCGAAGTAATAGTCAGGATCCGCCTGGCTGACGAATACAGTGGTCAAGTGCTTGCCACTGTCCAGAACCTCGGCGGCCAGTCGCAAGGCATCGGCGCGGGTGAAGCCTGTGTCGACCAAAATGGCTTCCTTGTCACCGCTTATCAGGGTGGCGTTGACATGAAAGCTGTTACCGTCAGCGTTATAGACTTTGAAGTCGAGGGCGTCCGATTCGGCGTGTAAAGAAAATGGCAACACTAAACTGGCAGCCAATACGAGTGATTTAAGCATGGTTTTACTCCGGTGAATTTCAACGTTGGCCAGTTTATGATTTCAATTAATGCAGATATACGGCTAAAATTGCGCAATATTGTTGCATAATCCGGACAAGTAATCGCAGATGGACAGATTAACCGCCGCCGAAGTTTTTGTGGATCTGGCCGCCAGTGGCAGCTTTACCGCTACCGCCGAGCGGCTTGAGATGTCGCGCGCCATGGTAACCCGCCATATCAAGACGCTTGAGGATTGGTTGGGCGCCAGATTACTCAATCGCACCACCCGCAGTGTAACCCTTACAGATGCCGGGAATCAGTGCCTGACATATTGTCGCCAGTTACTCTCGACCCGTGAGGCATTGGAAATCAGCCTAAGCGAGAGACGCAGACAATTGACCGGCAAACTGAGAATAAGCAGTAGCATGTCATTCGCACACGCACGACTGGCAGCGAGCCTCGCGCAATTCATCAGGCTTAATCCCGGGGTGGAAATCGAGTTGGATGTGAGCGATCGCGCTGTGGATCTGGTGGTGGAAAGGGTCGATTTGGTGATCCGTATTGCTTCAAGCCCGGATCCCTTGTTGATTGGCAAGCCGCTTATCAAGGTGAATTCGCAGCTGGTGGCTTCTCCTGAATACCTCAAACAGTATTCGGCGCCGCAGCACCCCAGGGATCTTCGCCAACACCTGTGCCTTGGCTACCGCCATTTCAATCGCAATCTTTGGCATCTTTCCAAGGGAGGGCAGAACGAATCTGTGGCGGTCAACTGCCAACTGGTGGCCAATGAAGCGACAGTGTTACTCAAGGCGGCTCAGGCAGGCAGCGGTATCGCCCAACTGCCCGATTATCTGCTGGCTGAGGCACTCAAAGATGGCAGCTTGCAACGCTTGCTACCGGATTGGACACCGAGAGTCATGACGGCCTACGCTCTCTATAGCTCAAGAGAGCATATGCCGGTGGCGCTAAGGGCCTTGATTGACCACTTGAGTCAGTCATTCAGCTGAAAAACCCAAAACGGGGCCATAAGCCCCGTTGATACTCGCTGACAAGCTTTGTCAGGCGGCAACTATCTGTTGCTGCGCCCTGAGCGGATGCAGACGATCGTGCATTACCTTGATGGTTTCAAAGCGGGTCAGGGTTTTGACATCGCTGAGTCGACATTCGTTGGCCAACATCATTACCAAAGAAGCCTGCAGCCCGGTCTCAACCACCATCACCAGCACACGCTCTCCGCGACATTTGAGGTCAAATACCTTCCCTGGCTCACTGTAAACACAGACAGCACTGGTGTCGAAGAACCATGACTTGGGCATCTGCGGTTTTTGCATAAAGTGAGCGGCTGTGGCATTCAATGCCAACTGAACCACTTGTGCATCCGTCAATGACAGTGACTTGGTTAGACGATCAAGCAGGTCAATATAGAACTTGGCGTGCTCGACGCTAAATTCAGCTTCTTTCATTGCATCCGGTATCAAAGTCTTGGCTTTATAAGGAGTCAGAAATTCCATTTCCGAACCTAACGATACGCTAAGGACACCGTACGAATCGTTATATCTCCATTGCCAATCTCTGTTTGGCATTAATAACATAACGCAATCCAATAAGACCTGTGATTTATTACAAACCGAATAATAGATGATATTTTACCCAATATCAAAAAAAGTTTTAAATATTAGACTGAGATAACAATATCTTAGATAGATCCTTTAGATCAAAAAACGATCGATTTAAATAAAAAAGGATCGCAATCGCGATCCCTTTGAGTATTTTTTAACTTATTTGGATCTATAGGCGTCAACAATATCTTTAATTAATTTCGGCCCTTGATAGATAAAGCCGGAATAGATCTGCACCATGCTTGCTCCTGCATCCAATTTATCCAGAGCATCCTCGGCGCTATTAATACCACCCACTCCCAGGATCGGGATCTCACCTTTCAAACACTGCGCCAAATACTTGATCACCTTGGTCGACAACTGGTTCAGCGGCTTGCCACTCAGGCCACCTGTCTCGTTGGAGTTGGCCAAGCCACTGACCCCATCACGGGTCAAAGTGGTATTAGTCGCTATAGCACCATCAAACTTATGTTTCAATAATGACTCGGCTATCTTTTCGATCTCTTCTTCGGTTAGATCCGGCGCTATTTTTAATGCTATGGGTACATACTTGCCATGCTTTTCTGCCAGTTCTGTTTGTTTATTTTTTAAACTTGACAGCAAGTCGTCCAGTAATTCGCCATATTGCATGGTACGCAGGCCGGGGGTATTGGGAGAAGAAATATTAACCGCGATGTAATCGGCATAGGCATAAACCTTATCCATACAGATCAGATAATCATCTTTCCCTTGCTCTACCGGGGTATCTTTATTTTTACCTATATTGACACCGACCATGGCGTTGGATTTTTTAGCCTTGAGATTGGCCACCAGATTATCCACGCCGAGATTATTAAAGCCCATGCGATTAATAATCGCCTTGGCCGGCTTAATCCGGAAAAGCCGAGGTTTGTCATTACCAGGTTGCGGCCTTGGGGTTACAGTTCCCACTTCAATATGGCCAAATCCCATGGCATGAAAGGCGTCGATACATTCACCGTCCTTATCCATACCGGCAGCCAAACCGACAGGATTAGGGAATGTCAGCCCCATGAATTCGACCGGGGCCGGGGCAAGATGCTGCGCATAAAAACAGTTCAGCGGTGAATTACCTGTGGTTCTGAGACTACTGATGGCAAGATTATGGGCGCGCTCAGGATCCATCTGAAACATGACTTTTTGTGCGAGTTTGTAAAACATGGCTTCTCCTAGACCTAAAAAAAGCCCCGGCGTTTGCCAGGGCTCTTATTGTTATAATAGCTTACTTCTGCCCTTCGCAGTGCAGGATCAGCAGATTCAGTTCACGTAGCGCTACTGAGAACTTCGCAAATTCATGGGTTTGCGATGTCTTGAAGTCAGCCAGCATGTGGAACCAGCGCTCCAGCAAGCCCTGATTAAGTTCGACCCACTCTTCGATAATGGCATCGGACTCGCAGCTGTCGGTACAGCTGCGCAGTACCGCCGATGTCAGCGCTCTTTGCTGCCAATCCAGCTCCTCGCGGAACGCCGCCCTGGCCAGTGCCTGCCAGTGGTTGGCCACCGGCTGGCCACCGATCTGTTCCAGGAACCAGTGCAGATCGATTCTGGCACCCAACTTAAAGTAAGTTTCTGCCACCAGTGAAACCGGCTTGGACTCCAACTGAGCTATCTGAGCGATATCCAGTGCCGAGAACAGCGTACTCATGTTGGCAACCAGATTGGCGACCTCATGAGGAACAGCTTCTTTTTCCAGCGCAGCGATATCCTCTTCAATACCCGCCAACTCGTCGGCTACCAGATAAGAGCGAATATTGGCTTTCAGCTCGTCGAACACCGGCTTATAGAAGGCAACAACCTGCTCTATGCTCATGGCGCGGCTACGGTTACGCAGGAACCAGCGACAGGCACGGCGCATGTTACGGCGCAGCTGGTGCAGCATCTCGCCCTGAACAACCGCAGGTACTATACCGTTCAAATCAGTAATGGCTTTGGTTAAATCTGCCAAACCAAACACTTCGCGAGCCATAGTGTAACAAATGGCGGCATCGGCAACTGAGGCGCCTGTCTCATCCTGCATACGCTGGACAAAATTGAGCCCCATATCGTTAACCAGTTCATTGGCCAGCGAGGTAGCAATGATCTCACCGCGCAGCGGATGCTGAGTCATCTTGTCGGCATACTTCTGCTGCAGCTTGCCAGGGAAGTAATCCACCAGCAGTTGGCTCAACCAGGCATCATCTGTAATAACAGGTGTCAGCAGTTGCTCCTTGAGCACCATCTTGGCATAGGCCACCAATACCGACAGCTCAGGACGGGTCAAACCTCGGCCGTTGGCCAAGCGCTCGGACAGCTCCTCTTCTGTAGGCAAGAACTCCAGTGCTCGGTCCAACTTACCCTCTTTTTCCAGATAGTTGATAAAGCGGATCTGCTCTTTAAGCTGTTCGGCGCCGCGCACCTGAGTCACAGAGATGGTGCGGGTCTGATCTTTACAGTCCTGCAGTACTATCTGAGCAACTTCATCTGTCATCTCTTCCAGCAGGCGGTTACGCTGCTTGAGGGTCATCTCACCTTCGGCCACCAGGGCGTTGAGCAAAATTTTGATGTTAACTTCGTTGTCCGAACAGTCCACGCCACCCACGTTATCGACAAAGTCGGTGTTGATACGACCGCCATTGGCGGCGTATTCGATACGACCAAGCTGAGTACAGCCCAGGTTACCGCCTTCACCTATGATCTTAGCCTTAAGCTCGCCACCGTTGACCCGCAAACCGTCGTTGGCGCGATCGCCGACTTCGGCATGGGTTTCACTGCTCGCTTTGACATAAGTACCGATACCGCCGTTCCAGATCAGGTCAACCGGCATTTTCAGCAGGCATTTGATCAGCTCAGTCGGCGTCATAGCATCCTTGTCGGTCGCCAGCATCTTCTTGATTTCCGGCGTCAAACTGATGGACTTGGCGCTACGGGCAAACACGCCACCGCCTTTTGAGATAAGCTCCTTGTTATAGTCTTCCCAGCTGGAGCGAGGCAGATTAAACAGACGCTTACGCTCAACAAAGCTGGTCGCTGAATCCGGCGTTGGGTCGATGAAGATATGCATGTGGTTGAAAGCAGCCACCAGCTGGGTGTGCTCAGACAAGAGCATGCCGTTGCCGAATACATCACCGGCCATGTCACCTATACCCACACAGGTGAAATCTGTAGTCTGGCAATCGATACCCACTTCGCGGAAGTGACGTTTCACCGACTCCCAGGCGCCGCGGGCGGTGATGCCCATCTTCTTGTGGTCATAACCGTTGGAACCACCGGACGCGAAGGCATCACCCAGCCAGAAGCCATATTCGATGGCAATGGCGTTGGCTGTGTCAGAGAAGGTCGCCGTGCCCTTATCGGCGGCGACCACCAGGTAAGGGTCGTCTTCATCGTGACGAACCACATCCACAGGAGGAACCAGGTCACCGTTGACAATATTGTCTGTGATATCCAGCAAACCACGGATAAAGATCCGGTAGCATTCCTGACCTTCGGTGAAGAAGGCTTCACGGCCGCCCTCGGTCGGCAGTTGTTTACAAACAAAGCCCCCCTTGGCACCTACGGGCACAATCACAGTGTTCTTAACCTGTTGCGCCTTCACCAGACCCAGCACTTCGGTACGGAAGTCCTCACGGCGATCAGACCAGCGCAGACCACCACGGGCAACTTTACCACCACGCAGATGCACACCTTCAACCCTTGGGCTGTAAACGAAGATTTCAAACTTCGGCAGCGGCTTGGGCATTTCAGGGATATGGTTGGGGGCAAACTTGAAGGAGATATAATCCTTCGGCTGGCCGGCGGCATCTTGCTGATAGAAGTTGGTTCTCAACGTGGCGTTGATAAGATCCAGATAGCGACGAATGATACGGTCATCATCCAGACTGGATACATCATCAAGACGCAGATTGATCTGCTCGATAAACTTGTCCAGTGTGCGGGTCTTCAGCTTGGGATTGAACTTACGAATAAACATCTTCACCAGCGAATCGGCAATCTGCGGATAACGGCTGAAGGTTTCTTCGATGTAAGCCTGGCTGAAAGTCGCATCTATTTGACGCATATACTTGGCATAGGCGCGCAGCACTGACACTTCGCGGCCGGAAAGTCCGGTAGCCAGCACCATACGGTTGAAGCCGTCGTCTTCCAGTTTTTTCTGCCAAACCTGAGCCAGCGCGGTCTGGAATCTGTCCTGGCTGTCTGCCAGGTTCTCAGTGGCGCCGCCCTGTACTGTCATCAGGAAGTCGAGGATCCAGAAGGTTGCGCCATCTGTGCTCTTCACTTCATAGGGACGCTCATTGATCACCCTGAGACCGAAGTTTTCCAGCATAGGCAGCACATCCGACAGATGGATAGGCTCATCCTTGTGGAACAGCTTCAAACGTACCTTGTTACTGCCGGGCGCCGCTTCCTGTGGCTGATAGAACAACATGCCCAGCTTATGGTCGTCGTCCAGCGCTTCCAGTTGTTGCAGATCCACCACGGCCGACGTAGGCAACACATCGTCTTTGTAACTCTGCGGGAATGCGGTCAGATAGCGCTTGAACAGGCGAGTGCCCTGCTCTTCACCCAGTGAATTGTTGAGCGCGCTCTGAAGTTTATCTTCCCATGAGCGAGCGGCTTCAATCAGATTGTTTTCTATGGCAGCCACATCGAGTTCCAAATTATTGTTGTTGTCGACTTTAACTATGTAGTGGGTACGGGCCAAGCTCGACTCGGAGAAGTAAGTGGTAAACTCCACCTCTTCATTACTGTTAAAGGTTTGGGCGAAGATCCTTTGGGTATCTTCACGCAGACGGGTGTTATATCTGTCTTTGGAGACATACACCAAACAGGACAGGAAGCGGCCGAAACCGTCTTTACGGACAAACAGCTTAAGTTTATCTCTATCCTGCATCTCCAACACACCATGCGCCATGTGCGACAACTCTTCGACGCTTGCCTGAATAATCTCGTCCCTTGGCAGATTTTCCAGAATATTCATCAACGCTTTATAGTCGTGGGAGCGCGGTGCCAGTCCTGACTTGTCCATCACCCGCTGGACTTTCTCGGCCAGCAGGGGGATCTCTTTCGGGCTGCGGTTGTACAGGTTGGAGGCATACAGGCCGATGAATCTGTCTTCGCCGACGACATTACCGGCCTCATCGAAACGTTTGACGCCGATATAGTCGACATAGGCGGGTCTGTGAACCCGGCTCTTGGCACTGCTCTTGGTCAGGATAAGCAGGCTGTTGTCCAGCGCTTCACGGCGAGCCGATTCAGAGAAAGAAGACAGCATCAAACCGTGCTCTGGCTGCGCCTTACCGGGTTTGTTCATCAAGCCCAGACTGCTTGCCATATCCGGCACCAGCTCAACATCACCCTCTACTTTACGCAGGTCGTAGCGACGATAACCCATCAGAGTAAAATGATGGTTGTTCAAATAACCAAGGAAGCGAATCGCTTCTTCAAGTTCAGCCTTATCGCCGGGGAACGGGCGCTTTGGCAACTCTTCAACCACTTCAGCCAGCTTATCGGACATGGCGCGCCAATCATTGACGGCGGCGGCCACATCACCGAGCACGGACTCTATCTCTTTTTCGAGTTGTTTTATGTCCTTGTCGCTGCTTTGGCGGTCGATTTCAATCAGGAATACCGCAACCTTGTCGCTGTCTTCCTTGCTGTCGTTAACAAAGCTGACCCGCTTGATGTCTGTGCCCTGGCGCTCAATGGCCAGCGGCGTATGCAACATCATATGAGCTGTGATCCCCAAACGGTTGAGAGCCATACCCACAGAATCCACCAGGAAGGGCATATCGGGCTGCACAACTTCTATGATGGAGTGGGTTGATTGCCAGCCGTGCTTGGCTTGGCTTGGGTTGAATACCCTTAAGTGAGTTTCCCCACAAGGCGTGCTGTTCAGAGCATTCCAAAGACTCAGGACGGCACCGTAGAGATCGCTATCGTTACGGGCCAGGAGATCGTCCTTAGACATGTGAGCGTAGAGGCAGGTGGCGAACTGTTCCACCTGATTTGCTTGTGTTTTAGGGACTTTGGAGTGGATTAAACTGACTACCTTTTCAAGTAGTACTGAAGGCATTGCATCTTTCAAGGCCATTTTGCTGTTTCCTTAAGCGTCTATGGCAGCGCTTTTTTCATTATATGGATGCTTCGTCGAATGACCCGGGCCTGAATTTTTTGTGACCGAGGTCATGCCGCGCAGTGTATTACTAAACAAACCATAATTCGAGCAAAATTTTAGTGGTACATCCTGTACAAATCCAGCAATGACGGGATATTGAAGGGAGCGATGAAGAAGTAATCGGAATAACAGACTAACTATTCAGCAGGGGCAGGAGAAACTTCTTCCCCTGCCCCTTTCACTAGCTATGTTTGCGCCAGAAAAGTGCCGTCAGTGCAGGCAGGATAATTATGGCCCCCAGCATGTTGACCACAAACATGAAGGTAAGCAAAATTCCCATATCCATCTGGAACTTAAGTGCGGAGAAGAACCAAGTGCTCACCCCGATAGCCAGGGTCAGGCCGGTGAAGATGACCGCACTGCCCCGCTCCACCAAGGCTTCGAAATAGGCCTGCTGTACTGCCATACCATCACGCAGTTTCACGGCCATGGTCGACAGGATATAGATGCCATAGTCCACCCCGATACCCACCCCGAGGGCAATAACCGGCAAGGTGCTCACCGTCAGGCCTATATCCAACCAGGTCATCAGTGCCTGTGCCAGTGTCGATACCACATACAGAGGCAGAATCACTGCAACCGTGGCTTTCAGTGAGCGGAAGCTTATCAGGCAGAGGATAAACACCGCGCCATAGACATACAGCATCATAGGCAATTGCGCTTCGGCCACCGCCTCGTTGGTTGCCGCCATCACCCCCACCGGACCGGAGGCGAGTTTAAAACTCAGCTTGTCGTCGTCCATTTCAGCGGCCAGCAGCTGCACCTTGCTCACCACCTGCTCTATGGTTTCCGCCTTGTGATCTTTCAGGAACAGATAAACAGGCATCACAGAGCAATCGCCGTTCAGCAGACCTGTGCTGGTAGGAATTTGTGACACCAACTGTGCCAGGCTGGCCGGGCTCCTGGGCAATACCTGCCACTTGGGGCTACCCTCGTTGAAACCGGCATTCACCTGGCGTGCCACCGAGGCGATACTGGCGGTAAACTCAACCCCAGGGGTGTTGCGCGCCAACCATTCGAACCTGTCAATCTTCTCCAGCGCCGAGTGATAGGTACAGGCCTCGGGATAGGCTTCCACTATCACACTCATCACGTCTGTGGTGATAGAGAAATGATCGGTAATAAAGAAGGTGTCCTGGTTATAGCGGGAGTCCTGATGCAGCGCCGGTGCTCCGCCCTGAAGATCGCCGATTTGCATCTTGCCGGCTTGCTGCAACCCGCCCAGATAAAGCAGTGCAGTGGCAGCTACCACCACCACAGCATATTTTGGGGTGGCAAAACAGGTGAGCTTGTGCCAAAAGGCCGCTGTCTTGGCCTCGGTGCCAGCATCCGCTTTCGCGGCCTTTATCTGGAAGAAGGAGATCACCAGAGGCAAGAGCACCAGGTTGGTCAGGATGATCACCGCCACACCAAGCGATGCCGAAATCGCCAGCTCGCGAATGATGCCGATATCGATTGCCAGCAAGGTCATAAACCCTATGGTATCCGACAGCAAGGCGACCCCGCCCGGCACCAAGAGACTACGAAACGCCGAAGCCGCCGCCACCTTGGTACTCAGGCCATCGGCAACCCGTTTGCGGATGGCGTTGATCATCTGTACCCCGTGGCTGACACCTATAGCAAACACCAAGAATGGCACCAGAATCGACATGGGATCCAAGCCAAAGCCCACCACGGTCAAGAGGCCAAGCTGCCAGACCACAGCAATCAAGCTGCACATCAAGGGCAGCAAGGTTAACACCATGGAGCGGGAGAAGAGATACACCATCAGGGCGGTGACCAAAATGGCTATCAGGAAAAACAGCAGTACCCCTTTGGCTCCGTCTGCCACATCGCCGGCCATCTTGGCAAAGCCTATGATATGAATCTTGATGCCATCTTTTTCAAACTGGCCTCTGAGCTGTTCTTCCAGTTGGGCGGCAAACGCCAAAGTGTCCAGAGGCTCGCCGGTTTGCGGATCAAAGTCCATCAGCTGCGCCGTCACCATGGCGGCGCTGTAGTCCTCTGCCACCAGACGGCCGACTATGCCGGCCTTTTCGATATTGCCTCTGACCCGCTCAAGCCCGGCTTCTGTCGTGCTGAAATCCGCCGGGATCACCGGCCCACCGGCAAACCCGTCTTCCACCACTTCGGTAAAACGTGTCGACGGAGAAAACAGGGATTTCACCTGAGAGCGCTCTACCCCGGGAATAAAGAACAGTTGATCATGCACATTCTTCAGGGTGTCGAAAAACGCCGGATTGAAAATATTACCGCTGCTGTCTTCTACCGCCACCATGATGGAGTTGGCGCCGCCAAACTGCTTCTGGTGTTTGAGGTAGGTCTGCATATAGGGGTGATGCAGTGGAATGTTTTTGACAAATGCCGCATCCATTTTCAGCTGACTGGCCTGAAAGCCCAGAAATACCGTGGTCAGCGCAAACAGCAGTATCACTCCGATACGATTGCGAAAGAGAAAACTCTCAATCCCATTGACCAGTCTGTCTAACATAATAATGGCCCTTTATTGTTGTTTTAGTTCGAAAAGCCCTTTGGTCCCGGCTATCCATAACCGGCCCTTGGGGTCAACGGCAACTGCCGATAAATTTTCCCCTCTGCGCTGGGTCACCAGCTCAGCGTGTAAATTGTTATCCAAACGAATTACGGCGCCGCCATTGCCGACCAGCAGCAGGCCCCCTTTGACCGGCGCTGCCGCATTGAGGGTCGACTCAAGCGGCATCTTTATCTCCTGCCACTGACTCATATCTTCCGGTGCGCTGAAGGCATGCCCTCGCAGACCAAACACATAGAGCTGTTTATCCCTTTCTATGGCATTGAACAAAGAGCCGTCATAAATAAACTCCAGACGCTGCCATAAACGGCCGCCATCTTCGGAAATGGCTACCATCCCCAGCTCCCCGACCATAAGCAAGCGCTTGTCTTCAAGGGCAATGACCCGATTGAAATGGGGCAAAATTGAGTCGGATTCGGCCTGATAGGCCTCTTCATCCTGCTGTTTGAGATCCGCCAGATAGTCGGCATCATCTTGGCTCAAGAGCTCGGGATGAAATTCTTTCTGCCAGCTTTGGCCACCATCTGTGGTGCGCAGAAATAGACCATAGGCGCCAACGGCTATGCCGTTTTGCGAGTCGGCAAACCAGACATCCAGTAAGGGCCGGGCAAGCTCTGGCGAACTGAACTGTTGCTGCCAGGAGAGTCCGCCATCTTGGGTAGCAAGAATGGTGGCATCATGGCCCACGGCCCAGCCATGGTTGGCATCGAGAAAAAATACCTTGGTCAACTGCGCCTGACTCGGTGTCGCCACCTGTTGCCATTGATTGCCATCGGCGCTGAGCCTTAAGATATGACCCCGCTCACCGACCGCGACCATAGTGCTGCCGGCCTGAGCAATATCCAACATCAAAGAGTGAACCGCCAAAGGCTGCAGTTGGCCGGTCAGAGCCCAGGTTGCAGATTGCGTTTCGGCGTGAAGGGGCGAAATTGCGCCCTGGAATGTGAGTATGCCAAGGCCCAGAGCCGCTGCTTGAAGCATGCGATACGACATTACAGACTTCCTTAGGGTTGAAAGGGGCGCACGCGCCCCTGGAATTGCCTACTGGGTGACCTCAGCCACCCATTACTGATGACGAGCGCTTAACGTATTCCTTCGCGGCGCAGCGCGGCCGGGGTAAAGTTGGCCTCGGACAACTTGGCATCAAAGTCATACATGCGGCCTTCATTATCCAAACCTATGGCGATATAACGACGGGACTGCAGATCGTAATACACCTCAAGAGTACTCCAATGAGTCGGCACCTCGTAATAGTTCAAACCATGCGCCATGGCAACCCGATACAGTTCGTCACGATTGTCGTACAGATCGGCGATTGAGACCTGCCAGGAGTCCTCATCCAAATAGAAGACCCGGGTCTTGTAGATATGGCGCATGCCCTCTTTCAAGCTGGCCTTGACCACCCAGACTCTATGCTTTTCATAGCGGATATAATCAGGGTTCAAGTGACCCGCCTTGAGCAGATCACTGTACTTGACCTTATCCGAGTGCAAACGGTAGTCGTTGTAAGGAATGAATATCTCTTTCTTGCCCAGCAACTCCCAGTTGTAACGGGAAGGCGAGCCGTTGAACATATCGAAATCATCTGTGGTACGCAGACCATCAGAAACCGTACCTGGCGTATCGAAGGCCACGTTGGGTGCCTTTCTCACCCGGCGCTGCCCTGTGTTGTAGGTCCAGGCCTGGCGGGGTTCCTTCTCCTGATCCATGGTTTCTTTCACCAACAGCGCAGTACCGGCCAAACGCGCTGGCTGAGTAACTACCTGTTTGAACTCAAACAGAATGTTATTCTTTTTCAGTTCTTCCAAGTTCGCTTCAGGGCGAGAGTATTCGAAACGTATCTCTTCGGCCATTTCCACCAATGTGTAGTCACCACTGGCAGTAGGCGCCGCCTGATTACGTTCGGTTTCAATATCGACACCGCGGAATCTGAGAATATGGTTCCAGATTGCTTCCAATCCATTGGCAGGGATGGGGAAAGGAATACCTATAGACGCGCCATCGACACCATTGCCCTCAGAGACAAGAGTTGCTCTCGGTGCATTGGCCTTGGTGGCATCATAAATAAACTGC
This sequence comes from Shewanella sp. BJSY2023SW007, assembly GCF_047314525.1. Lineage (NCBI taxonomy): Bacteria > Pseudomonadati > Pseudomonadota > Gammaproteobacteria > Alteromonadales > Shewanellaceae > Shewanella > Shewanella sp. BJSY2023SW007. The sequence continues at coordinate 140,546 of NZ_JBKORL010000074.1, forward strand.
GGCACAGAAGCGGTACGCCGGGTCTGATAGATGTTCATTTTAAAACTATCTGGATAGGTTTCGAACATCTTTAGTTGCCCAGGCGTCAGAAACTCCTTGTATTGCTCCTTGTTGGCCGCGGTGACAGTCACCAGCGGCTTGTCATCCGGGAAAGGATCTGGGTGATGCATGCCTTTTTTATAACTGGCAGGAGGCGTGGTAATACCGCCGTCCCAAGCAGGAATACTGCCATCGGCATTAGGGCCCTTTTCAGCACCGAGTGGTGTCAGGCTGGTCCCCAGTTTGGCCACATCGGCCTCGGAAACCTTGGCTTCTACAGCTGTGGTGGCCCCCAAAGCCAAGATTACAGCGGCAGACAATATAGCTATCGTTCTCATTTTATTGTCCTTATCAGATCGAAAACTTAACGTTGAAAGACACATAATCGCGATCGGCCATCGCATTAGTTGTGCCTACCCCACCAAAGAAACTGTTATAGGAAAGATCCGCGCCCCAGCGGCTCTGGTAGTCAAAGCTGAGTCCCAGTGCCACAGACTTGCGACCTTCGGTAAACAGGAACATAGGATCTGGGGTGATACCGTCAACGTCATGGGAGAAAATCACTCGAGGTGACATATTGATGCCGGAGAACACATTGTTGAAGTCAGCCTTGGCGACAATCCGGTAACCCCAAGCGAAATCTGTCGGGAACGGATTGGTTTCAGGGCCATTGTGCAACGCCTCTATGATACCTGGCATATTCGGATTGCCGCCGCTGCGCCCTGTGCCTGGACCATTGAGTCTGAGTTCATCGAAACCCGGCATATCATGGATCCATACCCCGCCGACTTCGGCAAGCATCACCAGATTATCGGTACCCAGTGTCGGGCCAAACAAGTGAGTAAAGGTCATCTGCGCCTGAGTGGTATCGAGACGAATATAACCCTCGGCGTACTCGCCCGGACCAACATCCTTGACATGGGAAGTGTACTGAGACAAACCATCAAGATCCGGCCTTAGCCCTGCGTTGGCCAGCTGTTGTGGCATAGCGGCAAACAAGAGTTCCACATCATCAATCTGCAGTGGCTCATCCTGGCGGTGCGCTATTTCACCGGCCACTGAGGTATCACCTATCAAGGTATTGAAACTAAAACCGTAAAGCTTAATATCTTCCGGATAAACCACCTGAGCCTTGGAGAAGCTATCCAGACTCAACAGTACGTCGCGATTGATATTGCCGGCGTTTTGCCCAAGAACCGCCATATCAGACAGCAGTGCGCCAGTACTGAAATCCGCCGTGGTACCACTGATGAGCGGACGGCGGCTATGGTAATTCATGTAATAAAAACCAAACTCGGTTTCACCCAGCTCCGGGGCGTAGTACCCGATTTTAATACCGTACTGACCGGAATCGCTGGGAGCAGCTTCATCTTCCACCAATGTCACCTTGGTGGGGTAAGCCAGCGCCATCTGCACTAACTGCTCGGTCGGAATACTCTGCCCTGAAGCTATCATGTTGGACAAGCGGTTGTATTCCAGGGTCAAGAAATCGAGGTTAATATCCGGATTGGCGTTAAAACCAAGCTGAGCGTTTTGATTGTAGCCACCGTAACCGACAAAGTCGTTGGTGCCGAAAATCGACCCGGGAGTCGGAACCCAGATAGGCTCCCAGTCGTACTGATAGAAAGCTTCCAACGACAGGTTTTCGGTCACACCAAAAGAAGCCCACACCATACCCTGCGGCCTAAAGGCTTCCTTCAGTTCGGCGCCCGGAGCGTTGAGTATATTCAAATCCACCGGGTTAATCACCGCAATACCATGGGAAATCAGCGTACTTTCCCCCCATGACACCACCTGATTACCCACACGGATAGTCAGCGGATTGGCGCCATCGTTGAAATCAAAGTTGGCATAGGCAAAGGCATCCAGCAGACGGATATCCTCACACTGCACTTCTTTAGCGCGCTTGTCGGCGCAAGGGTCGTAGCGGTTGCCGGTAAGAGGGTCATTAAAATCGTAAATTCTGTCGTTCAATTTACGATCGTAAAAATACATGCCACGGGCGAAAATACCGAAATTTTCATACTTGAGCGACAGCTCGTGCAGTCCCTTGAAGATTTCCGAGGTGGTATCACCCTTAGAATACAGCAGGTTACTCAAGTCATTGTTACTGGAATAGGAACCGGGCTGCGCCCAGATCTCGGCTGCCGTGTACTTGGTATCGGTGAAAGCCGAATAGCCACTCCAATCGAATCTTGGATGGTTGACTTTACCTATCTGACCATCCCAGTCGCGTCCTTCCACGCGCCAACTGGCGCCCAAGGTCCAGGTCGAATCAAAGGAGCCATCCACTTCGCCCCACTTGAAAGACACCGCTTCGACACTGGGGATCATCCCTAAACTCAGTGCCGACGCCACCCCCAAAGCGAGCGCCGACTTGTTAAAACGGTTTATCACTGTTTTCATTTATCGCTTCTCCGTAACCTGCTGGATTATTTGTTATAGGAGTCTCAACCAACATCTTGTTAGCTCACAGGCAACACCATTGTTACAGCAATTAATGCTGATGAGCAAGGCAGAGACCGAGAAATTTATTGTGCAGATTTGGGGACTTAAGACGGATCCGTCGTTCAGGAAAGGCGTGGAAATTTAAATTTTTATCGAGTGTGGAGAGGATAGATGGAGTTAACAAATATAACCCAATTGATTTCAAGGGATTAACCTTTGTTACCTGGATACAAAACAGCCGACTGATTAAGTCGGCCGTTTTAAGTAATTACTCTAAATTTGTTTCAGAGAAATGAACTTTCCATCCCGGTCCAATCTAAGATGGAATTCACCGTAAATGCCATCGGCGGTCAGAAAAGGACGTAGACGGCGGCCGTTGATCCAGAGGAGCTTGCCACCCTTCTCCCTGACCTCAACATTTTCGGCAATACCTTGATAGTAAGGCAAAAAGTCCTGATAACTCAGGTTGAGGCGAAAGTAAAATTCCATCTTTAGGCTCAGTCTTCCAGTGCTCGGCTGACCTTCTCATAAAGATCCCGTGACAGCTCAGGCATAGCCAACAACTCCTGCAGACAAGCCTTCATTTTGGCCTGGCGTCCGGCATCAAACTTGGCAAACTGGATCAGCGGAGTGATGATCCGTGCTGCCACTTGCGGGTTGAGGCTATTGAGCTGTTTGAGCATGGCGGTAAGGAAAACATATCCCTTGCCGTCCTGGCGGTGGAATTGACGCACATTGGCCGCGGCAAAACTGCCCACCAGGGAACGAACCCGGTTGGGATTATTCAGACTGAAGGCCGGATGTTGCAACAGGGTCTCGAGTCTGGCGATCACCTCATCATCTGTCGCCATCGCCTGCAGGCTGAACCACTTATCCATCACCAGAGGGGTCTGGTTCCAGCGCTGCTCGAATGCTTGCATCAGGGCATCGCGGCAATCACAATTGGCATCGTTGGCTGCAAGCAGCGCGCCCAGCGCATCTGTCATACCAGAGGCCGAGACAAACTGCTGTTCAATCAAGGACTCATATTCATCAGAGACTTTGGCCAGCAGCCAAAGCAGGGTGTTTTTCAAGCTGCGAGCGGCGGCATCATCCAGCGACAGCAGTTGACGATAACGGGCCAACAGCTCATCTTCACAGCCACTGGCGATGGATTCAATCACAAAGTCGCGGGCCAGCAACAGGGCATCCAATTCCACCTTATCAACCTGCTCAATCAAGGAAGACACTGAAAGCAGCTTGAGGATTTCGGCCGCAAGCCCCTTATCCAAGGATTCGTCCAGTATCACGCCTCTGAAGCCGTCGACAACACGAGGATCCAGATGCATCCCCTGCCCTTGTTCAAGTAAAGTCACATTGGCCCAAACGGCGCGGCTGAAGAGACTCATAGCCGCCTCCCAGCGGGCCACTTCACTGCCGGCATGGCGCAGTAAGCAGAGCAGCTGCACTGTACTGTAGTCATACTTGAGCTTCACCGGCGCCGAAAAGTCCTGCAACAGCGAAGGGATCGGACAGGCACTGATATCCTTGAACTCCAGAGTCTGCTCGGCCAGGGTAAAATCAATCACTTGGTTGACCAAGGCGTTGCCATCATTGCCCAGCAGTTCCAGGCTGAACGGAATATGCAATGGTGCCTTGACCGCTTCACCGGCGCGCACTGGGGTGAACTGTTTGAGGTGCAGGCGGTAAGTCTGTGTGTTTGCATCATACTCATCGGTCACAGTCACCTGAGGGGTGCCCGCCTGGCTATACCAGAGGCGGAATTGAGTCAGGTCTTTACCTGAGGCATCTTCCATAGCAGCGACAAAGTCGTCACAGGTAACTGCCTGGCCGTCGTGGCGCTCAAAATAAAGCTTCATCCCCGCCTGGAAGGCCTGCTCACCCAACAGGGTGTGCATCATGCGGATCACTTCGGCGCCCTTGTTGTACACAGTGACTGTGTAGAAATTATTCATCTCTATCACGCTTTCGGGGCGAATGGGATGCGACATCGGGCCCGAATCCTCGGCAAACTGCTGATTCTTAATGACCTTGATGGCATGAATACGGTTGACAGCCCGGGAGCCGAGATCTGAGCTGAATTCCTGATCGCGAAATACGGTCAAGCCCTCTTTCAGGCTCAGTTGGAACCAATCGCGGCAAGTTACCCGGTTGCCGGTCCAGTTGTGGAAATATTCGTGACCAATCACAGATTCTATACCGTGAAAGTCATCATCAGTTGCAGTGTCATTATCCGCCAACACATACTTGGTGTTGAAAACATTCAGGCCCTTGTTTTCCATGGCTCCCATGTTGAAGAAGTCCACGGCCACCACCATGTAGATATCGAGATCGTACTCGAGATCAAAGCGTGACTCGTCCCAGGCCATCGCCTTTTTCAGTGAAGCCATGGCGTGTCCGGCCTTGTGCAGGTTGCCCTTGTCGACAAACACCTGCAGTTTGACTTCTCTGCCGGAGCGGGTGGTAAAACTGTCTTCCAACAGGTCAAAGTCACCGGCAACCAGGGCAAACAGGTAAGCGGGTTTAGGGAAAGGGTCTTGCCAGACAGCGAAATGACGACCATCGGCCATCTCCCCTTTCTCCAGCAAGTTGCCGTTGGAAAGCAGGAAAGGAAACGCCTTGTCGGCTTCGATACGTACCTGGTATTTGGCCAGCACATCGGGACGGTCGAGAAAATAGGTGATACGCCTGAAACCTTCCGCCTCACACTGGGTGCAGTACGCCCCATCGGACATATACAGGCCTTCCAGTGCCGAGTTATCGACCGGGCTGATCCGAGTCACCAGAGTCAATTCAAATTCGTTGAGTTCGGTTTCAAGCAGCAGTTTACCCGGCTCAAGGCGATAGTCTGCCGGTTCACCGTTAACCAACAGCTGCTCCAGTTCCAGCTCGTCACCGTCGAGCAGCAGAGGTTCATTGTGATTGCCGTTGCGCTTAACCTGGCTGACCGCAGTCACCCGGGTTTGTTTGGGTTCTAGCTGAAATGAGAGGGACAGTTCGGGGATCAAAAACGCAGGTGGACGATAATCGGCCAGGCGCTTGGCCTGCAGTTGGTCCGGGGAAAGGGTTTGTGCTTCAGACATAGGTCATCCTTAATTCGTTGGGCACTGGCAGTCACCGAGTTCGTTGACTGATCTTGCCTCTGTTCTCGCTGGGAGCAAACAAAAAACGCGCAATCAGCGCGTTTTTATGTTTCCTGGAGCCAGCATCAATTTGCGCTGTTTTTTGCCAATCTCTGATAGTCCACCATATCCAGAGTGATATAGACGGCTTCATCGAGGAAGGCATCCGGAGTCTCGATTTTTTTCTCATCTTCGGAGACATTTTCATCGTCATCCAGAGACTTCAAGGGCTCGAGACCATGGTCAACCCGACGTTCGTTGAGGCGGGCCAACTGTTTTTGATCGTCCTTATCCCGTTCGGCCAGGCGCTCGCTTTCCACCAGAGAAACACTCTTCTCTTTGTGGTGTTTCTTGAACTCGCCTATGTCCTGCAGTATATAACCGAACTCGACGTCCTGCTTAATCCGGCTCTGGTGGCGTTTCGCAAGATTGCTGACCATCTCTGCGCCGATTTCACCCAAAGGCTGGTACTTGGCTACAGGCACCTTATCCCATGGCAGTGCATTGTCTTCTTCTGCCTCACCATATTCCCCCGGCTCCAACGCACTGGGGAACGGGATATCCGGAGTCACACCTTTCAACTGAGTGCTGCCACCATTGATACGGTAGAACTTGGCTATGGTGTACTGCACATGGCCAACCGGCTTTTCATACAAGTCGTAGATACGGCCAAGACTCTTGTGCTGCTGCACTGTGCCTTTACCGAAGGTAGACTCACCGATAATCAAGGCACGGCCATAATCCTGCAGTGCAGCAGCAAAAATTTCCGAGGCCGAGGCAGAGTAACGGTCAACCATCACTGTGAGTGGGCCGTCGTAATAGCTCTTGCCGTCGTTGTCACGATTTTCGCTGATGCGACCATTGGCGTCACGAATTTGCACCACAGGTCCCTGATCGATAAACAGCCCTGTGAGCAAGGTCGCTTCAGTCAAGGCGCCACCACCGTTACCACGCAGGTCGACAATCACACCTTCAACCTTGGCTTCGTTGAGAGTTTGCAACTCCTTGGCCACATCGCGGGATAAGTCCATATAGAAGCCGGGGATCTGAATAACACCGATTTTACGCTGGGCGTAAGGACCGGTATCCGGCTCAACTATCTTGGAAGTCGCCGCTCTGTCTTCGAGACGGATTTTGTCCCGCACCACAGTCACATTGATGGGTTTGGCATTGGAGCCGCCTTTCTTGGGCAGCACCTGCAAGGTCACTTTACTGCCTTTAGGGCCCTTGATCAGCTCAACCACATCATCAAGACGCCAGCCGATAACATCGACCATCTCCTTGCCTTCCTGACCTACGCCAACAATTTTGTCTTCCGGCGCCAATTTCTCACTCAGCGCCGCCGGACCACCGGCCACCAGACTCTTGATAACCGTGTAGTCATCTTCCATCTGCAGCACGGCACCTATCCCTTCCAGGCTCAGGTTCATCTCCATCTGGAAACGTTCGGCATTACGGGGAGACAGATAACTGGTGTGCGGCTCAACACTGCGAGCAAAGGCATTCATCAGCCCCTGGAACACATCTTCGCTGTTGGTTTGCTTCAGGCGTTTGATGGCGTTGTTGTAGCGTTTACCCAACACATCAACAATCTCCGGCCACTCTTTACCGGTAAGCTTAAGGTTAAGGGCATCGTACTTGACCCGTTGACGCCACAACTCATTGAGCTCGGCCTCGTCTTTGGGCCAGGCGGCATCTTTACGATCAAAGACATAAGCATCGCCAGCCTGATTAAAGTCCATCTCTTTATCGAGCAGACTCAAGGCATAAACAAAACGTTCGTAACGGCGCTGCTGCACCAGATCGTACATCTTGTAAGCAGGTTCCAGATCGCCGCTACGCACCATATCATCAAACTGATTGGCATAGACCTTAAAGCTGTCGATATCGCTCTGCAATAATACATTGCGGCGATAGTCGAGCTGTTCGAGATAACGCTTGAAGATCTGCTGCGAGAAGGCATCATCCAGATCGAATCTGTGATAATGGGAGCGACTGAACAGGCCGGTAATCCGTTTGCTGGCAACCTTGTGTTGTGGCTCCTGTTGTAGATGGGGTAACTCGCTGACCGGGACTGCCGGTGAGATAGCCAGCGCCTGGGAACCCATAAAGACACTGGCGATCGATGCAGCAAGAATAAATTTTCGCATCAGCAAGTTACTCCTTTCTATTTGATGATTTTACAGCAGAATATGTTCCACACGAACCTTGACTGACAGGCCGGAATCCAGTTGCACGTGAACATCTTCTTTATTGATGTCGAGGATCACACCGGCTACCGGTGTCATACCCAATTTGACATTCACTCGCTGTGAAGGTTTCAGCTCTTCCAATACGGCTGGTACCAACTCCACGGCTGGAGCGGCAGGCTTGCTAGGCTTACGGGCCGCTTTCTTATCGCTACGAGGACGATCGTTGCGGGGCTTGTCCCCTTGAGGACGTGGCTTACGCGCAGGCTTAGCTTTCTTGGCTTCACCTTCTTTGGCCGGTTCAGCCGCACGGCGGGCCTTGGCTTTTTCCTGACTCTCTTTCAGCGTCGCCTTGGCATGTTCAATATGTTCGGGATCCAGTTCGCCGCAAGGGTTACCATCGAGGTCTACCCGCTGAGCGCCTTCCTTGATGCACTTAAGATAGCGCCAACTGTTGGTATAGCGTCTCAGGGCGACCCTCAGTTGGGTCTTACTGACTTTGGAATCATCAGCCAACCTTTCAGCCAAATCCTGAAACAGTCCTATCTTCAGCGGTTTGGTTTCTCCTTCGGCGATAAAGCACAAAGGAAATGTTTCATACAAATACGCCAGAATAGCGTTGGTGTCGGTCAACTTTTCTGTTGATTCCATCATTACTTCCACAGTTAACAGGGGACGTCAGTGGTCAGTTAGGTCTGCTGTACTCACGGCGTCGTTCATCTTCGTTAACCCCTTGGGGGATAACGTACAAATTAGCATGCATTCAGCCATAGCCAAAGGCATGACACAAAACTTAACATTTCAGCCTGATAGGGCCAAGCACCACAAACAGTCATTTGGCCCTCAGAGCAGCCGCCTATTATAAGCTGCGTGCGCCTTATTGCGACCACCAATTGTGGCAGATTGTACGGGAATTAACCAAATAAGCACTTTTCCAGACTCTGCACCAGACTCTCCAGCCCGGTTTGATCCTCTTTATCGAAACGCGACAGACTGGGACTGTCGATATCCAGCACGGCAATCAGCTCACCATGACGATAGAGTGGGATCACAATTTCCGAGTTACTGGCGGCATCACAGGCGATATGTCCGACAAACTGATGTACATCCTCAACCAACTGAGTCTCGGCCTTGGCTGCCGCCGTGCCACAGACACCTTTACCCATTGGGATCCGGGTGCATGCCAGTTTGCCTTGAAACGGGCCAAGCACCAGTTGCTCGTCTTTGAGCAGATAAAAGCCCACCCAATTAATGTCCTCAAGGTGTTCATTCAACAAAGCAGAGAAGTTGGCCATGGCGCAAATCACATCGTCTTCGCCGGCAAACAGTGCCTGTACCTGACGGTTGAGCGTATCGTAAAACTGAGCTTTCATCTGGGGTTCCGGGTTATACCTTTTCTGGTTCTGTCTTCTTCTTACTGCTCTTGGCTGGGGTCGGTGCTTTTACCGGGGCGCCTTTGAGCAGATTTGCCAATGTATCTTTATGAGAAGCTAAATAAAAAGCAAGTTTTTCCGTTGTATTATCATCCAATTCCAATTCACTACCTTGGATAAAGGGGATTAAGTTATCCGCGATGTCGAGCATCTTATCGTAGGCATCAGCCTCCTTCTTAGATGTAAATGTCATCTTCTCAACCCCTTCTCTGACCACAACGTACTGAGTTATAACGGCCATGACCTTCCTCACACTGTTTAAATATACAGTAAATAGATTGACATAAAATGCGCTATAGATGCAAGAGACGCGCTCTTTCTGATAGTATTTGCGAGTTTGTTTTGTCGACTCACTCCAATGGACCCACAAGCAACGCAGTTAGCGGATTGATGACTAAGCTTGGGTCACCACGGCCAGAACAGGACATATCCAGCATTTGAAAGCTTATAATCCAAGCGACAACAAACCGGACTGCAGCATAGTGCTTTGCCGCGCCTGTGATTTGGCGGTGAGCAAACGCGCCCTGCCCTCCGGCGTCAGAGCGCTTTGCCCAAGATGCCATACGGCGCTTTATGATGCCCCCTACTGCTCGATCAATGGCATGCTGGCGTTATGTATCAGTGCCCTGCTGTTTTATCTGCCCGCCATGCTGCTACCCGTGCTGGAGATGCACTTTCTCGGCAGTGTCAGAACCACGACCGCATACCAAGGTGCCCTGGCAGTGATGGACCAAGGTTATTGGATAGTGGGGATTGCTGTGTTGGTGGCGGCTGTCATCGCCCCCGGAGTACTCAATCTGTCGATTTTTATTCAAGTGCTGATCATCAAGGCGGGTTTGGCCCAGCATCACTTCTGGCGCCGTGTTCTTACTTGGTTACTCAAGAAGCAAGGCCTGCTGTCACAAATGACCATGCTGGAAATTTATGTGATCAGTTTCCTGGTTTCCGCCTTTCAGTTGTCCGACTTCTCCGACGTTTACTTTGGCATGGGAACCTTTTGTTTTACCATGCTGTTTTTAGTGACTCTCTTTCTGCAGCGCGAATATAACCTGGAGCATATGTGGAGTTTTCTCGATGAAAGCTAGAAAGCTGCTCCAGGGCAAAGACATGGGGCTATGCAGTTGCCCCGCCTGTAAAAAACTCAATCAGATAGAGAATGAGTATTGCAGTCGCTGCCAAAACCCACTCAGGCTAAGGGATGAAACCAGTCTGCAAAAAAGCTGGGCCTTGTTGATCACCGCAGCCATCTTGTTGATCCCGGCCAACATCTACCCCATTACTATGCTCACCAAACAGGGCAAGGTCACCTACGACACCATTTTTTCCGGCATCACCCATCTGGTACAGTCGGACATGTTACCCATCGCCATCATAGTCTTTACCGCCAGTATTCTGGTGCCCTGGCTGAAAATTATCGGCCTGGCTTTCTATCTGACGGCGATCAGTTTCAACCTGCCCATCCCCAAACGGCCACTGATGGCCGGATTTCATATCATAGAATGGATTGGACGCTGGTCTATGCTGGATCTGTTTGTCATATCCATTACCGTTGCCCTGGTTAATATGGGGCAATTGCTGGACGCCAAACCGGCGCCGGCGGCAACCGCGTTTGCCTTGGTCATCCTCTTTACCCAACTTGCGGCCAAGGTGTTGGACACACGTTTACTTTGGGATCAACTGGACACAGAAGATGACGCAAATCGAAAAGCCTAAAATAGTCAAAAAGAAGCTTTTTTCCCCCATCTGGCTGTTACCTATAGTGGCGTTGGCCTTGGGCGCTTGGCTGGGGCTGAAGAGCATCAAGGAATCCGGCATTGAGGTGCGGATCCACTTCCCCAGCGCCAGCGGTATGGATGTGGGCAAGACACTGGTGCGCTATCAGGGATTGACCGTCGGCAAGGTGGTGGATATCTCCATCGATGAAGAGCTGCAGGGCGTGAACGTCGATGTCCTGATGGACTACCGCGCCGAGCCTTTCCTCAGGGATGAAACCAAGTTCTGGCTGGTGACCCCCAAGGCATCCATCACAGGTGTCGAAGGTTTAGATGCCTTGTTCTCGGGGAACTATATAGGTATTCAACCCGGGGATGGCGATTCACGTTACCGCTACGAAGCCGAGCGCTCTGCCCCGGCCGTGCTGCCCAGTAATGATGGCTTAGTGATTGAACTGAGCGCCGATCGCCTCGGCTCACTGGATGTGGGCTCTCCGGTATTCTACCGCCAGGTGCCGGTCGGCAGTGTGGTCAGCTATCGACTCGACAACAGTGACAAGCTGCTGCTAAGCGCTTTTATTCAGGAGCAATATGCCTATCTGGTCAAGAAAGACTCCCGCTTCTGGAATGTCTCCGGCATAGAGATCAACGCCTCGCTTTCCGGCGTCAAAGTCAGCGCCGAGAGTCTGGCGGCGATACTCGCCGGCGGCATCAACTTTGATTCCCCCGAAAGCTCAAAGCATGCAAAGAACGGCGATAGTTTCACCCTGTATGACAATGAAACAGAAGCCAGTGGCGGCGCCAGCTTTATTCTGTCGGCAAAAAACGCCGATGGCCTCGACAAGGGCAGCCCTATTCTCTATCGCGGTTTGCCCATAGGGGAAATCGAAGAGATAGCGCTGGCCAATGACGGCGTAGCGCTGCATGCCCGCCTGGACGCCCCCTACTCGAGTCTTTTGACCGGCACGGCGCAGTTTTGGCGTGAAGGCGCCGAGCTGTCACTGTCCGGCATAAAACACCCGGGCCGATTGCTGAGTGGCGATGCCATCGCCTTTCTCCCGGGTACGGGCGAGGCCCAAACCCGATACGCCTTGGCCGAGCAGGCGCCGGATCTCAGCAAGGCCAAGGCGCTAAAGATAACGCTTAGGGCCGATGAAAACCCCGGCATCAGCCCAGAGGCCGAGCTTAGGTACAAGAAGATCGCCATAGGCAAGGTCACTTCAGTTGCCCTGAGCCGGGACTTTAACTCGGTAGAGTACCAGGCCGAGGTGTTGCCCGAGTTTGCCCCGCTGCTGACTCAAGGCAGTGACTTCATCGCCGAAGCCGCGCTGGACTTCAACGCCTCACTGGACGGCGTCAGCCTCAAGAGTGGCGATTTTACGACCCTCACCAAGGGCAGTGTCAGCTTAAGACGCGGCCAAAGCCGCAAGGGCGCCGATCTTTCCAAGCCGCTGCCGCTGTTTGCCTCAAGTGCCGAGGCCGGCCACTATTACCAAGGCATGGAGCAGCTCAAATGGCAGCTCTACAGCGATGATGGCGCCAACTTGAGCCCAGGCGCACCTGTCTACTACAAGAAGATGCAAATAGGACAGGTGAAACAGGTCAGCTGGCAGAGCCAGGATGACAGATTTGCCATTGCGCTCGCCATAGACCATACTTTTGCGCCCCTGCTCAAACCCAATGCCGTGTTTTGGCGCAACCAGGCGGTGTCAATCGATGCCGGGCTTTCGGGAGTCAAACTGGATGTCGCGCCGCTGGCCGGTGCCATCAAGGGCAGCATCAGCCTGGGCTTTTTGGAGCAAGGCGAGCCCAACAATAAGCAGCTTTATGCTTCCGAGTCACTGGCGCGCAATCAGGCCGTTGCCATTGGGCTGAATTTCCCGGCCAGTGCCACTATCAAACCAGGTGCCGCTATCCGCTATCAGGGCCATCAGATAGGTGAAGTCACCCGGGTAACCTTGAGTGACGATCTCAACAGCCAGCAACTCAGTGCCTTTCTCTATGGCCGCTATGCCGAGCCGTTTCTCAAAAGCGACAGTCGCTTCAGCCTGGTCAATGCCGAAATATCCCTTAAGGGCATAAAGGCACCGGAAACCCTGCTGACCGGCGCCTATATCAGTGCCCTGCCGGGCCAAGCCGCCAAAGTAAGCCAACAGTTCAATGGCCAAATACACACGGCGGTTGCCCCAGAGGCCGATGCGCTGCAACTGGTGCTGAGCAAGGCCAGCCTGGGCTCGGTCAACGTAGGCACAGGGATCTTCTTTCGCGGCATTCAAATTGGCGATGTAACCAGTTACCGGCTGGCACCCAATGGCGATGAAGTCTGGATCCAGACCCAAATTGCCGCGCCTTATCGGCATCTTATCAACCAGAGCAGCAGGTTCTACGACTTGTCCGGTATTCGGGTCGATTTGGGGCTGTTTTCCGGAGCCCAAATCGAAACCGGCTCATTGGAAACCATACTCGCCGGCGGCATAGGAGTGGTCACTGAGCTCGACAATCAAAGCAGCAAACCGCTTGAAAACCAGAGCCTGAAGCCACTTCATGACAAACCCGAGCGCGACTGGCTCAACTGGCGCCCAAGACTCAGCCAGCCATAAAACCCAAACGGGGCTCAGATGAGCCCCGTTTTTTAACTCTGTAATCCTATCTATGTATCGCCTCAGCCATAAAACCAATAGCACACGGCAATAGCAGTGCAGATACCCGCCAGATCGGCAAACAAGCCACAGGCCAGTGCGTGGCGGCCATTGCGGATACCCACGGCGCCGAAATATACAGCGAGCACATAAAAAGTGGTTTCAGTGCTGCCCTGAAAAATGGCCGCCAGCCTGCCGGCAAAAGAATCGACGCCGTAATGAGCCATGGTTTCCAGCATCATGGCTCTGGCGCCTGAGCCGCTCAAAGGCTTCATCAGCGCGGTTGGCAAGGCATCGATAAAGCGGCCGTCCATCCCCATATGGCTCACCAAAGCGGCAATAACCCCCAGTAGATAATCCAGCGCGCCGGAGGCGCGCAGTAAGGCTATCGCCAGCAACATGGCCAGCAGATAAGGAATCAGCCGCACCGACTGTTCAAACCCCGACTTGGCGCCTTCGATAAACTCATCGTAAACCGCCACCCGCCTAAGCAGCGCCACCAGCACAAAGGCAAAGATGATCCCCAGCAGCAAACCGTTCCCCAACACGGCGGAGACTTCGCCGATCCGCTCGGCTCCCAGGGTCAACAGGTACATCACACCGGCGCTGAGACCGCCGAGCAGTATTGCGCCATAACCCAGCACCACCCAATCCAGCAAACGTATCCTTTGCACCAGCGCCACCACACTCAAACCCGCCAGGGTCGAGCCCAGGGTAGAGAGTAAAATCGGCAGGAAAATGTCGGCAGGATCAGCCGCCCCTTGCTGCGCCCGATACAGAAAAACCGTCACGGGTACCAAAGTCACGGAAGAGGTATTGAGCACCAAAAACAGGATCTGGGCATTGGTGGCGGTCTTCTTGTCGGGGTTCAGGCTTTGCAGATCCGCCATCGCCTTAAGTCCCAATGGTGTGGCGGCATTGTCCAACCCCAGCATATTGGCGGTCAGGTTCATGGTGACGCTGCCATAGGCGGGGTGACCTCTTGGCACTTCCGGCATCAACTTGCTGAGCAGCGGCTCAAATACCCAGGCGATGGCGGCAACCACTCCGGCTTTTTCCCCGAGACGCATTAGCCCCATCCACAGGGTCAACACCCCAATCAATCCCAGGGCTATTTCCGCGGCCAATTTGGCGCTGTCAAACATCGCCGTGACAGACTCATTGAGAGCGGTCGCATCGCCACTCATCAAACGCAGCAAAATCGCTCCCAGCGCGATAATAAAGAACAGACTCCAAACCCGGTTCAACACCTAAAACACCCCACAGTCGCCGCGCCCGAGTGTGCTATACTGCCGCCATCCCGGGGTCACCCTTTTTGTTTATGGTTCAATTAAATCAGAATTTTATCAACAGTATCGCCAAGGATCTGCCAGAACATCTCAAGCTCGAGGATTTTATTCACTTTTGCAGCTTACCACTGAGAGCCGCCTTGCGGGTCAACACCCTCAAAATCAGCGTCGATGAATTCCTCTCGAGAATGCGGGCCAAAGGCTGGCAGTTCGAAACCATTCCCTGGTGCCCAGAGGGTTTTTGGTACCAGGCGGGCGATAGCCAACCCGGAAACTGTATCGAACATCAGCAAGGGCTGTTTTACATTCAGGAGGCCAGCTCCATGCTGCCGCCCATGGCGCTGCTGGAGCCTGGAATGGAGCGGGTGCTGGATATGGCCTCGGCGCCGGGATCCAAGACCACACAAATGGCAGCCATGATGGCCAATGGAGGCATGCTGATCGCCAACGAATACTCCTCCAGCCGCGTCAAAGTGCTACATGCCAATCTACAGAGAATGGGGGTCAGCAATACCGCCCTGACCCACTTCGATGCCAGGGTATTCGGCCAATACCAGTATGAATCCATGGATGCCGTGTTGCTCGACGCCCCCTGTAGCGGTGAAGGCACGGTACGTAAGGATCCGGATGCCCTCAAACACTGGGATCCACAGGAGATAGCCGATATTGCCGCCACCCAGAGGGATCTGATAGATTCCGCCTTTCTGGCGCTTAAGCCTGGCGGGGTAATGGTGTACTCCACCTGTACCCTCAACAGCCAGGAAAATCAGGCCGTACTGCAACACCTCAAGCAAAAATATGGCGCTGCCGTGGCCTTTGAGTCACTTGAATCACTGTTTGCCGGGGCGGAAAAAGCCTGCACTGCCGAGGGCTTCTTGCATATTTGGCCGCAAATCTATGACAGCGAAGGTTTCTTTGTTGCCAAGGTGCGTAAGCTGAGTTCAGTGGCGCGCGAAAGTGATGAACCCAAACAACAAAAGCAGTTTCCTTTCAGTCCCGCCAGTGCCAAACAGCAACAGGCCATCGCCGCCGAGCTGCAGCGGTTGCTCGGCAAAACACTTCCCGAAGGCAGCCTCTGGATAAGGGATCAGGAGTACTGGCTGTTTCCCCGCGGCTTTGAGCCCTTTATCGGCAAGATGCGTTATCAGCGTATCGGTCTTAAGCTCGCCGATGACAGTAAGCATGGGTTGAAACTGCGCCATGAAGCCTTAATGGCCTTGGGAGTAACCGCCGACAAGGGTTATGAAGTTACAGAGCCTGAGGCTCAGGCTTATCTGATGGGCCGGGATATCGCGCTTGATGGCAGTGAAAAGGCCCGTGGTGAGCTGGTATTGACCTGGGGCGGGCAAGTGCTGGGGCTGGGTAAACATCTGGGCAACCGGCTGAAGAACAATCTGCCGCGGGATCTGGTCAAAGATAAAATTTGTCTGTCCTGAACCCAAACACTAAGCTGCTTTAGTTAGTATTCCATTAAAAAGAGTGATTTACCCAGTCAATCATTTTGAACACCCTAATTTTGGTTATATCTTATAACAATTAGTGCTAACTAATCCGCTGTCTAAATGCATCTTTCAGCGGTTATCGGCTAATATTTATTCAGAGATAGCCAATCCTGTCGGATCTCAACATTAGCGCACGGCTCAACCATGAGCCATTCCCCTAGGCCCAAAACAATTGGAATAGTTTTGGGCCTTTTTTTGCCCAGTTTCAAGCTCAATAACAGCTCATCACTCTTATTTACTGTCACTAAGGTTACAACAAACCAGGTCAACACCTTATCACCCAGGCAATTAATATTCTGCTCTGCGGTTAAAGCAGACACCTCAGCTTCTTGGAGTGACAACATTGAAAGAGATACAATGCGTCGTCGAGTGCCCGCCTACATCTAAGGAAGGTTGTTTCTTTTGATGTTAACCGTTTTAAGGAGTGCCTATGTGGCATCAGCAACAATTGACCTTGAGCGCCAAACAACGTGGTTTTCATTTAATAAGCGATGATATTGCCAAGGCTCTCGATGATATGCCTTACATCAGTTGCGGCCTATTGCACCTGCAACTGCTGCACACCTCGGCCTCGCTGACGCTCAACGAAAACGCCGATCCCACAGTGCGGCAGGATTTTGAGGCTTGGTTTAATCGCGCCGTAGCCGAAGATACCCCTTACTTTCGCCACACCTATGAGGGCGCCGATGATATGCCGGCCCATATTAAATCCAGCCTGCTGGGTACCAGTTTGCTGCTGCCTGTCAGCGCCGGACAACTGGCATTGGGCACCTGGCAAGGGATCTATCTTGGCGAGCACAGAGACAATGGCGGTCGGCGCCGCCTGCTGTTAACCCTGCAGGGGGAATAAAGTGGCAAGACTTGGCAAACCGGTAAGAGTGAGCGGCACCGTTTTTGTTGAGATGCTTTTTGAGGCGGGTGTGAAACCGCCTGTTTAAGTCAATATGACTCAAACAGGCTTGATTGTTACTCGGCTATCCGCTCAATTCTTGCCAGATAGAAGCCATCGAAACCGGTTTTGGCCGGGCTGATGGTTTCCTCATCGAGTAAGCGGAAATGGCCTTGCTGCTTCAGAAAACGCGCCACCTGCTGCTCGTTTTCCTGCGGCATAATCGAACAAGTGGCATAAACCAGGATCCCGCCCACCTTCACCATGCGGCTGTAACTGCCGAGAATATGCTCCTGTAGCTCCATCAGCACCGGCAAGCGCTCCGGGGTATCACGCCATTTGGTGTCCGGGTTGCGTTTCAGCACCCCAAGCCCTGAGCAAGGCACATCCAAAAGTACCCTGTCGGCGCTGAGTTTCAAACGCTTAATGGTCTTACTGGATGCAATAAGCCGGGTTTCCACATTGTGGGCGCCGGCGCGGCGGGCCCGCTGCTTGAGATTATCCAGCTTCCACTGCTCGACATCCATCGCCAGCAGTCGTCCCTTACCCTGCATTTTGGCAGCCAGGTGCAGCGTCTTGCCGCCGGCACCGGCGCAAGCATCAATGACCCGCATCCCGGGTTCAACCCCTAGAGCTTCGGCGACATGTTGCGAGCCGGCATCCTGCTGCTCGAACCAGCCCGACTTGAAGCATTCAGTGCGAAACAGCGCTGAATCAGAAATCACTTCAAGAGCGCTGCCAACCTCGGGGACTTCACAAGTCTCCACCCCTTCCTTGGCAAGACGAGCCTTGAGTTCTTCCCGGCTGCACTTAAGTAAATTGGTGCGCAGATAACGTTTGGGGGCCTGAGTCAAGGCGTGGCGCTCAGCCGGCCAGTTGTCTCCCAGCTGTTCACTCCCAAGCGCTTCGAGCCACTGCGGGCAACCATCGAGCAGCGCGGGCATAGCCTGGGCCTCAGCCATCCGCTGCTCAAGCAGTTCACTGTCCATCTGCAGCGCGTAACGCATTTTCGGCAGCTCAAGGCCATTGGCCATATGCCAGGCGTTGATGAGCCGGGTGCCTTCACGCTCAATTTGCTCCGCTGAAACATCGGCCAGAAAGCTGTAATAACTTAAACGGCGCAAAATATCACCGGTGACCAGAGCGATTCTGGCTTGCTCCCAAGGCTTGAGGCGCTCAGGTGCAAACTGCTTTGAGTAGGCGCGGTCCAACGGCGCACCTTGAGTCAGTACCTGATGGAGAATCGCAATGACCAGCTCACTGGCATGTTCGCTAAGCGGGGAGTTAAGCATATTTGGGCCTCGGGATGGAAAACCGCTGGATCATAGGAGTTCGCCCCCTGCTCTGCAAGGGGCTTGAGTGGCTTTGACGGGATTAATCCCTTTTTTAAGACACTATTTACCCGATTTGAGCCTGGGCATGCTTTGGCTCAGAGGCGATACGTCATCCAAAAAGAAACCCGACAATCGCCGGGTTTCTTGAAATAGCTTAATGGTTCAAAGACAGCTTATTAGCGGGCCACGTACTCGCGGGCAATCTCAGCCGCCAACTTGGCATTGTTGTATACCAGTTCAATGTTGGCAGTCAGGCTGTGACCTTCGGTAATTTCGGCCACTTTGGCCAACAGGAACGGCGTTGAAGCCTTGCCGCCTATGCCTTTTTCATCCATTTCAGCTACTGCGCGGGCGATTGCGCCATCGATCAGTGCTTTATCCAACGCATGCTCGTGAGGAATTGGGTTGGCAATCACCATCCCCCCCTTGAGCCCCATGTCCCACTTGGCTTTCATGGCGGCAGCCACTTCTACCGGTTGTTCCAAGCGATAGTCGACACTGAAGTCACTCTCGCGAGTGTAGAAAGCCGGCAGTTTATCGGTTTGGAAACCAACGACAGGCACGCCTTGCGTTTCCAGATATTCACGGGTCAGGCCCAGATCCAAAATAGACTTGGCACCGGCGCAAACCACGGCCACATCTGTGTTGGCCAGTTCCTGCAAATCGGCAGAGATATCGAAAGTTTGCTGAGCGCCGCGGTGTACACCACCGATACCACCGGTAGCAAACACCTTAATACCGGCCATTGCCGCCAGGATCATGGTAGAAGCTACTGTGGTGGCACCGTCTGCACCTTTGGCGACAATAAAGGGAATGTCACGGCGACTGGTTTTGATAACGGCCTCACCGGCCTTGCCCAGATAATTAATCTCTTCCTGGCTCATGCCTACTTTGAGGCGGCCCTTGAGAATGGCGATGGTTGCGGGTACAGCGCCGTTATCACGGATGATCTGCTCCACCTTGAGCGCTGTCTCAACGTTCTGCGGATACGGCATACCATGGGAAATAATGGTCGATTCCAGCGCGACCACCGGCTTGCCTTGTTCCAGGGCGGCTTGAACTTCAGGATGAATATCCAGATACTGCTTCAGCATAACGACTCCTTGATAATACGGTTTACAGAGATTTCAGACATATTAGGGTTGATAGTTGCGATATGAGACAGCGCCAACCGGGCCGCTGCCATCGCAAATTCTGTGGTTTCCAGCAATGGCCACTGCTTAAGCCAACCGTGAGCCAATCCGGCCAGGAAGGCATCTCCGGCGCCATTGGCGTTGACCATTTCCACCTGCTTGGTGGGTACCATCTGCGACTCGCCACCATCACTGACAAATACCCCTTCACTGCCCATACTGAGGAAGATCCGCTTGACGCCCTGTTCATGGAACCAGTTAGCGATAGCGTTTAAGTCTTCTTTGCTGCGCATTTCGATGCCGGAGAGATGCTCGGCTTCTTTGAGGTTGGGTTTGAGGGTGTGGATGGCGTTGAGGTAAGGCTTGATTTTCATCGCCTTGACACAGGAAACCGTGTCAATAAATACCGGAACTTGAGGGAAGTTGCTCAAAAGATAAGATAAGGCGGCTTCGGAAAGGTTGGTGTCCAACACCAGAAGTTCGGCGCGGCGCAGCATATCTTCAAGCCCCTTGAGCACTTCAGGGCCCAATCTTTCCAAAATGGCCATGTCGTTAATGGCTACATGCATATCAGCGTCGCCATCCAGTACCGAAAGATAGGTGGAAGTCACCGCATCTTCGAACTGCAAGCTGTTACCCATATCGACTCCGGCCTGACGACACTGAGCGGTGATCATTTCACCATAAGCATCTTTGCCTATCGCCGTCACCAACCGGGTATCTGAACCCAGGCGCGCCAGGTTTTCGGCAATGTTGCGCCCAACACCACCGGGTGAGCAACTGACGCTGCCGGGATTGGAATCCCCTACCCTTAGCTTGGAAGCCGGTCGGCCAAGAATATCCATATTGGCGCCGCCTATCACCACCGCATAGGGGTTCTCTGCCAGGATATAACCCTTACCGCGGATCACGCCTTTATGGGTCAGATTCATAATATGACCGGCAACGGCAGAGCGGGTGATACCCAATTGATCAGCTAGTTTTTGCTGTGGGATCAATGGGTCAGCTTTAATCAGGGCCAGAATTTCGAGTTCACGTTCTGTCATTGGCGCGCTCCTGCACAAACATTTGTTTACGTGACAAACTTTTGTTAGCACAATAAACACTATGCCTGAGGCTGGCAAGCGGAATTTAACCCATAATTACAACTTCGTGATCTGCACAGCAATTTTTAACAAGTCGAAGTTTTTATAAAAAAACTATAAATTCATAGAGATAGCCCACATTTACCAAGATACGTCTTGTGAGGAAAACAATTAAAATGGCTGAAGTTAACTGTGGTAAGTTTAAGCGCAACATCTGTTGTATTGTCGTAAATAGCAGGACTCAGTGTTGCTGAATAGCAACCCTGCTAGTGGCCACGTCTGTACCAATGATTGCAACGTCACCAACAAAGACACAGATACCTTGATAGCCATTTGGAGACAACCAAGCCTGCGACCCTTTTTCGCATCAAAGTAACAGAGCTCTGATGAGACATAGAAAAATGGCGGGTTTTCTCAATAGGTTATATTATACCTTTCCATATCAGGGCTTATTCAGTCACGAAAATGAAGAATATATACACCTTTCGCAGTTCGTGTCGGCAACACGTCAGTCGTCTGATTACACGCCCATAGTCTTGTTATAACCCTCAGACACTAAGCGATATAATTTAACTGGGGACAAGTTTCCGGGAAGGCTAAACTTCCATCAGGAATAATATTAAGTAACTGCTTTAAAAGCTTATTACTGAGGATATATGCAAGGGAACCAGGCGAAGCAACAATCCAACCCATTACCTTGGCTTCCCGGCTGGTTGAAACGCCTGCCGGTTAAATTTGCCCTCAGCCAGTTAATTATCAGCGCTCTTATCGTTATCAGTACTGTACTTGTACTGCTCAGCATCCAACGTAACCAGTTGCTTAGCCAACAAAGAGCATTGAACCAAAGTTATGGGCAAGTCGTTACCGCAAGACTGCAGGAAGTTACCTCTCAAATAGAAAGCCTGGTCAGTACTATGGCGAACCTAGGGGCTCTGTATCGTGGCAACGAATTTGCACTTCAGGCCAGTATCAAATCCGTGTTGGAATTAGATACCCAAAAGGAAATGATTACCGGCGGCGGTATTTGGCCCGAACCAAGAGCTTTTGAACCGGGAAAAATTCTTGACAGCCTCTTCTGGTATCGAAACGGCTATGGCGAATTGCAGCAACTCAACAGTTATAATGAACAACCCCAACAAGGTTACCATAACGAAGATTGGTATAAACCGACACGCTTTTTCCCGGCAGACAGAACCTTCTGGTCGAGTGCCTATCGTGACCCTTACACTGCAGAAGCCATGGTCACGGCGTCTGTTCCTATTTGGCAAGATCACGAATTTATCGGTGCCGCCACTGTAGACATTAGCCTGGGTGGCCTTAACCGCTTCTTTAGAGGCGCCCTGAAAGATCTGAGTGGTTATGTGTTTGCCCTTGATTATCGCAACCATTTACTCGCGTCACCCTGGGAAGATGAGTTTCAAGACAACACTCAAGAAAAGCCACTGAGTTTAGATGGTTTTCACCGTTTGGAACGCCTTTTCCCAGAGTTCCAATTTGTTGGTGAAGCGCTTCGCAATGCAGATCAAGTACTTATCCAACAGGCAAACCAACACAAAGCCTTTAGCAATCAACAATTGAAATCCTTGTTGGGGAAACGTGATGAAACAGATGCTGCATTACTCAACACGATAATCAATAACTCAGCCAGAGAATGGCCCGCAAATGCCAAACTTTTATTAACTCAAGAACTTAATCAAGACCCTTTGCTCAAGGAACCCGCACTGGTTTCGGTATTTTTGATGCCAAAGACCTATTGGAAAATAGTGATAGTTACGCCACTGTCCTCGCTCAAGGAAGATGCAACCTTAATAGCCGGTAAAGTGGGTATCTATCTTGTTGCAATTCAACTGTTGGCACTATTACTGCTGTTTCTGGTTCAGCATAGGTTATTTATTAAACCTATTAGCCGTATGGCCGAAGCGCTAAGAGAAAACAACCCTGCCCGTTTGGAGTTGGATGCCAGAGATAGAGAAGATGAACTGGGGATATTAGCCGACAGCTTTATCTCCCGTACCCGGCAGTTGGAAACAACTATGGCTAGCCTGGACGCCAGTAACCTGGCATTGGAGCAACAGCTGGAAGTGCAATATAAAGCCCAACAAATCCTAAAAATACGTACTGAGCAGCTAAACGCCTTAATGAATCACTCACAAAATATAATATATATCAAAGATTTGACTGGAAAATACACACTAGTTAATGATAAGTACTGCGAAATAACCGCCCATGAACGCGATCAATTTATCGGCGCCAATGATAATCAGGTATTTCCGCTTGGCTTGGCGCAAATATACCAGGCCAATGATAAAAGAGTGATAAACAATCACAGTCCGTTCTGCTCTGAAGAACCCATAGCAACCCCTCTGGGAGATGTGACATTTCAAGTAACCCGCTTCCCAATTCGAGATGAATTTGCAGAGATTTGCGGCATAGGCGCCATAGCATTTGACCTTTCCAGCCACAAGCGACAAGAGCAACAACTGGAACAGGCCCTGGAATTGCAGGTTGATCTCAATAAACGTAACAAACGTACCATCCAACAACAGCTGCAACAGCTTGAGCAATTGGAAACCCTGTTGCAACAAGCTCAAAGCAAGTCCCAGTTACTCAGCCTCAGCACAACATTGATGCAGGAACAGGAATTGCAACTCCCCAATTTATTTGGTCAGCTCATCTGTGAGCTGTCTAGCACTTTTGATCACTTGGGATCCCAACTGTTCGAGCCTGACATCGGCGAAATACAAAAAGAGTCCAAAGAGCTTATCTTGACTGAATCAGCCAGATTACGACATCTTTTGGCCTTGGTTAACCATCCTCAAACAGAAGTCAAAGCGCTCTACTTCGACGAGTTTTTCTTCCATATGCAAGCTCTGTTAGCACCTGCATTTACTGAAACCAATGTTGAAATTAGAGCAATTATTGAGCAAAAACTTCTGCCTGGTGCCAAGCCATGGCAATTATTATTGCTCTTCTACCCTTTGCTGAGACAAATATTACATGATACTCCTCAAGGTTCATGCATCACACTCAACGCCACCAAAATGGACGAACATCATTTCGAGACGACGCTAACCAACAGAAGGGAAACCGATCCTGAGTCTGCAGCGAAAGAGCACAGTGCAACAGATTCCCTTATCAGCTTACAAGATTACGTTAGATTAAAGTTACGTGGGGAGATGACCCTAAGTGTCGATAATGACAAACACTGCTATATCAGGCTAGTTTTACCTTTAGAGTCAATAAGTTAAAAAGAAACAGTATATTAAGGAGTTTATATTAACCCAGAGTATTTAACCAAGCACCCTGAGTTAATAAATAGTTCATCGCAGATTATCGTGTGGACTGGAAATAAAAACGGTTGGAAAGTTATTGTTTAGTCGCCTATGGTGGTCAAGTTAATTTGACCAGTGTCTTAAAAACTCTCTGCATGGCATAGTTGCTTCAGCAGTTCATCCGTTGCACACCTGCCGAATGGAAGGGATGAACAACAAAATCAAACTGCTGAAGCAATGGGCTAAAGCTAACGGGATACCGAATACTTCTTTGTGAAAGTCAGAGCGGCATTCCCCGGAGTTCCGCTATTAATCTTAAATTTTACGTCTACGCCACCAGATCAGCGGCAGCAATGCTAACCAACCAAAACTGGCGGCACCAGAACGCTCAAATGGCTTATTGATATCATCGTCGTCCACCTGAGTACAGGCTTCACCATTGCTATTAGGCTTAAGTACCACCATACGCGGTAGATAAGAAGTCACTGGCTGACCGTTACCATTAAGCTCAAACAGCGGCTTGCCATTGTCACCTACTACCAAATTACCTTTATCATCGAACTGGTAAGAAGGCTTACGGATAAAGGCGGTACCTACTATGGTACCGTCCTCATTGATACTGTTGGCTTCCACCACGACTATGTCAGTATTGTAGGTCAAAGTTTTGCCTGAACCGTCCTCAACACTCACTTCATGACGTTTCCAGTTACCTTCGGCATCTTTCTCATAGCCTTTGGATTCACAGGTCAACAGCTTATTGAGATTACTGAACTCACCGGACTCTTTATCAAACAGGAAGCCTACTTTCGGCCTTGGTTTATCTTTGTCATGGGTTGACTCAATATAACCTACTACCTGTCCCTTGTTGTTGATATCTCTAGGCTTGCTGGAGAGATCAGACATAGTGTTGTAGAAATCGTTGGGCGTAACCGGCTTGGTCTCAGGGTTATTGGTATCGTAGATGAAGAACTTATCGCGGATATAACCTTGGATATACTTGTTGTAGCTACCGACCAAGAGCCCAGCGTCATTGATATCATAGGCAATGGAATTGCGCACATCATCATCAACAACCGGGATCCAGTGGTACTTGTATTCACCATTGGCATCTTGACTCCAATAGGCCGCATCCATTCTCAGGTTATCTGTATCACCATTACGGTAAACATGAGAGCGTCCGGCGACAACTCCAGCGTTGTTCAGCCCCAATCCCTGAGCAGTAAAGGTATACTCTGAATCACCGGGAGTCAGACCAAGTGGCAGCTCAGTCCCGGTAACCGCGCCATTTTCGTATTGCCAGACATAGGCACGCATCTGGTACTGGATATTGCGGGTGTTGTTGGCATTTGGATATTTTTCCCGCTGCAAACACACATCCAGCGGCAGCGTGTTATCACTACCCAGACAGGCAGCAACTCGCTCTGCCCCATATTTACTGATGGCAGTGCTGGCATAACCGGCAATCTGGTTTTTACTGTTGATCGCAGAAGCCATAGACCAACCACCGAGTTCCGCTGTCTTGTCGTCTTTGATATAAGTGGTATAAGGCGGCAGCAGCGGCACTTCAGTACTGCCATCTTTAACAAAACCGCGCTGTTCAAAGTCACGGTAATACCAGTAGTCCTGCCCTTCGGTTTCCCCGGTATAGTCAACCTTCTTCTCTTTACCCGTCATGGCGCCGACTCGAATACCGGCATCATTGATGTCATAGAGGAAACTATCAACCGAGTTGACGCTTGTAGGATCGGCAGGGTCGGTATCCGCAGGCGGTGTGCTACCGTTGATACTCTCAAAATTAGGCGTCCACGGACTCACAGGATCGTTTTCCTGGGAGTTGAAGGTGAAATTATTGGCAATGATGGGTTTATTAATGGAATAAGTGATCTTTTCCTCGGGAGCGATACCATCTTCAATGTCGATAATGCCGTCATCATTATCCACATCCGAGGTGCTGAGCTTTTTCTTGCCCTTGGCCACAGCTATGGCTTCATTATTGGCATTAACGCCCATACCATAACCGGTGCGAGTATCGGCCAGATTACCTTTGAGGTCATATTCATCTAGGTTAACGACTTCATAGACAGGAGCCGCCTGCGATACCTGTAATACACTGATAACCCCCATGGCCACCAATGACAGCGCACTATTCAACTTCATTAATTTGATTCCCATTATAATTTTGTGCTCACTTCATTGACTCGAGTTCTTCCCAACGCTCGAAGTAAGCCTCCAGTTGCTGTTCTTTCTCTGCCAACTGTTGCAATTCGCTGCTCACAATCGCTTGATCCTGCGAATAAAAGTCCGGCTGATTGACACGCTCCTGCAGCTGTTCCAGCTCCTGCTCCAGTGTTTCCATCAAGGCAGGTAAAGCATCCAACTCACGCTGAAGCTTATAGGAAAGCTTTTTGGCTGTCTTGGGTTCTGCAGTTTTTTGCGGCGCAACCTCCTGTTTGACAGGCTTAACCGCCTCAGGTTCCTCAGCATCGCGATAGAAATGTGCCCCTTGGGCAACCGCATCCTGATAGCCGCCGACATATTCACTCCAACGACCATTGCCGCTGAACCACCAGGAACTGGTGACTGTATTATCAATAAAGGCCCGGTCATGACTGACAAGCAGCAAAGTGCCTTCATATTCAGTGAGCAGAGACTCTAGCAATTCCAGTGTCTCTATATCAAGATCATTTGTCGGTTCATCGAGAATGATAAGGTTGGCCGGCCTAAGCAACAACCTGGCCAGCAGCAAACGGTTCTTCTCTCCACCACTGAGCGCCTTGACCGGTGTGCGTGCACGCATAGGCGAAAACAAAAAGTCCTGCAGATAACTGAGGATATGCCTGTCTTTACCGTTGACAGTAACAGTGCTCTTACCCTCACCGACATTTTCTTCCACCGTCTTTTCCGGATCCAAGGCTTCACGGTATTGGTCAAAGTAGGCGACTTCCAGCTTGGTGCCTGTCTTGATTTCACCACTTTGCGGCGCCAACTGACCGATCAACAACTTGATAAGCGTGGATTTACCGCAACCGTTGGGGCCAATCAGCGCGATGCGATCGCCACGCATCACATTGGTGGAAAAGTCCCGCACCAGGTCCTTATCTGCCAGGTTGTAATTGAGATCCTGCACCTCAAACACCAACTTGCCGCTGCGATCGGCTTCAGACACCTGCATTCTGGCATTGCCCTGGCGCTCCAGGCGGGCCCGGCGCTCCATTCTCAAGGCCTTGAGAGCCCTGACCCGGCCTTCATTACGGGTACGGCGAGCCTTAATCCCCTGACGGATCCACACCTCTTCCTCGGCGAGTTTCTTGTCAAAGTGCGCATTTTGCTCGGCCTCAACCCTGAGCCACTCCTGCTTACCATCGAGATAACTCTGGTAATCACCTGGCCAGGAGGTAACCACTCCGCGGTCCAGATCGACTATGCGGGTAGCTATCTTCTGAATAAAGCCACGGTCGTGACTGATAAAGGCGATGGCGCCCTTATATCCCAACAGAAACTGTTCCAACCATTCTATGGTGTCGATATCCAGGTGGTTGGTTGGCTCATCGAGCAGTAACAAATCCGGCTCACTCACCAAGGCTCTGGCCAGGGCAACTTTACGTTGCCAGCCGCCGGAGAGTTCAGACAGAGGTTTATCCGGGTCCAACCCCAGCAGCCGACAGTTTTGCTGAATACGGTTGTCGAGCTGCCAACCATCGAAGTGATCCAACTTGGATTGCAACCGCTCGAGGTTTTTCAGCATTTTCTCGAGCGCTTCACCCTGGGCCTTGGCCATAGACTGCGACAGTTGATGGTATTCTTCGAGCAGTTGGCCCACATCGGCCAAACCGGCGGCAATATAAGAATAGACAGTGCCCTGTTCCGCTTTGGGAGGGTCCTGTTGCAGGCGACTGACTTTCACATCGGTGGCGATATTGAACTCACCATCATCGAGCAGGACTTCTCCTGCCAAGACCTTCAATAGGCTGGACTTGCCGGCGCCATTACGGCCGACAATACAGACCCGCTCGCCAGCTTCAATACTGAAATCTGCCTGCTGCAGCAGAGGGGTATAACCATAGGCAAGCGAGCCATTATTGATACGAACCAGACTCACATTATGCTCCTGTAAAGCGTTTTACTTGCTGTTCATCGAAGGGCCAACAGAGTTCCTCACCCAAGCTGTTGGCCAGCACAGGAATAAGCACGCCATAGCGCTCGGCAAGCGTTTCTTGCTCGCAAATATCCTGAGTGCGATAACGAATATTAAGGCCATCAAGCAAGGTCATGGCCAACTCACACAGATGGCAACCATCTGTGTGGTATAGGGTCAATGGCGTCTCAGGCATGGGTGATCAACCAAGTATTATGAATATGCGGATTGCGCTTGTAATCCATTGGCAGCATCTGGGCATCCATATTGGTGACTGACATGCCCTGATCCGCCATGGCCTCGCTATCCATTTTGAACTTACGTTTGTTGTTGGAAAAGATTATCTCTCCGCCCGGATTGAGCAGTTTGAATAGATCAGACAACAACTTGACGTGATCGCGCTGCACATCGAACGAGTCTTCCATCCGTTTGGAGTTGGAGAAGGTTGGTGGATCGATAAAGATAAGATCGAACTTGCGGTCACAATCGCGGATCCATTGCAGGCAGTCGCCCTGCTCGAAACGATACTGTTTGCCAATCAAACCATTGAGCACAAAGTTATCCTTGGCCCAGTTAAGATAGGTATTGGACATATCCACAGTCGTGACCGACTTGGCACCGCCAAGCCCGGCGTGCACCGATGCGGTTCCCGTATAAGCGAATAGGTTGAGTACGTCACGGCCATTGGCTTTACTGCCTACCAGTTTGCGAATAAGCCTGTGATCGAGAAATAAGCCGGTATCCAGATAGTCGGTTAGGTTAAGTTTGAAACGGGCACCATACTCCTGAGTCACCAGCTCCAGCTTTTCTTTGTCGAGCCGTTGATACTGATTTGTGCCTTTCTGCCGCTCGCGGGTCTTGAGGATGATCTTGTCCGGCTCAACACCTATGGCGCCGGGCAAAGACAGGAGCACATCAGTCAAACGTCGCTTGCTGACGGCTTCAGGTATGCTGGCAGGCGCTGCATACTCTTGGATCACCACATATTCCAGATACTTGTCGATAGCGACATTATATTCAGGAATATCTGCATCATAGAGGCGATAACTGTCGATCCCCTCTTTACGGGCCCACTTATCGAGCTGTTTCAGATTCTTTTTCACCCGGTTGGCAAAGGCACTGGCGATGTCACTGACCTCAGCCCCTGACTGCTCGGCTGCTACAGCTGCCCTGCGGGTGGAATTGGCATGCAGGGTATAGAGGTTAAAGGCGCACTCCAGTGCCCCGTTGAACATCTTCATCTGCTTGTCGGCCTTGAGCTTAAGCAATGAGATCAATTCGATATCACTGCATAGCAAGGCCACTTGCCAGCCACCGAACTCACGCTTGAGCTTGTCGCCAAACTGATAGTAAAGCTGCAACAAGGAGGAGACATTGCCCAAACGCTCGCCATAAGGCGGGTTGGAGATCAATAAGCCTTTGTCCAGCGGTGGCGTGATATTGAGAGCATTGGCAACACTGAACTCAATCAGTTCACTGACACCGGCGCTCTTGGCATTACGTTTGGCCAGCGCCACCATGCGCGAGTCTATGTCCGAGCCGAAGAACTTCACTTCACAACGGTTCTTGCCTATGGTGGCGCGCGCCTTGGCTTCCTCTACTATGTTTTGCCAAAGTTTGGCGTCATGGCGATGCCAGTGCTCAAAACCAAAGCGACTGCGTTGCAGCCCCGGGGCCATATCGGCAGCAATCATAGCCGCCTCAATCAACACTGTGCCGCTGCCACAAAATGGATCCAGCAAAGGCGTTTGTTTATCCCATTGGGCCCGGGCCAACATGTTGGCGGCAAGGTTCTCTTTTAATGGCGCCTCACCTGTACCGCTGCGATAGCCACGTTGATGCAGCGCCGGGCCGGAGAAGTTCAGCGCTATGGTTACCTGACCGTTACGATAATGGGCATCGATTTTGAAGTCGGCATCGACACGTTGCACATTGGGGCGGTTGAGATCATCTTCGCGGAAGCGATCCACTACAGCATCTTTAATCTTGAGGGCGCCGAACTGGGTGTTCTTGATAAACCCGCCCATACCGTGAAAGTCGATACTAAAGGTACAACGGTTATCAAAGTGGCTCGGCCAATCGATACAGAAGGCCGCATTATAGAGCTGTTCGGCGGAATCACAGGGACCGCGATGCAATATAAGTAGAATACGGCTTGCCAGTCTGGTCCAAAGGGTAATGCGGTATGCCTGCTCCAGTGGACAGGAGAAATAGACTCCGGCCAAACTTTCCTTAACCTCAAGCGCACCGAACTCGCGCAGTTCCTGCGCCAAAGCATATTCAAACCCCTTGGGGGCCGCCGCAAAAAAATTCAACATGAACTAACCAGATAGCAAAGCAAAAATGAATGGCGCATTATAACCACTGTTCCCGGTAAAAGATAAAAACTTCCGTTTTCAGTACCGCTTTTCTATCTACTATAGCGAAATTGTTTGAGTTGTAATCAATGGGGTTAATCTTCACGCACAGATGAATCAAATTTGAACACTCAATGGCATTTTGATGATTTGTCCTTGCATTGCCGCGTCTTGGTCGCTATAGTCCACCCCGCTTTGACGGACACCGGATGGAGCAGCATGATAGCTAGTCGGGTTCAGTTACTTAAGAGAGCCTCGAAGGTTGTCGGTTTGTATCCAGTGCCGCAAGCAATTCCTTAATTATGAATTCAAACTGATTAGTACAATTCGGACGCGGGATGGAGCAGCATGGTAGCTCGTCGGGCTCATAACCCGAAGGTCGTCGGTTCAAATCCGGCTCCCGCAACCAATTTCTAATTCCTTAATTATGAATTCAAACTGATTAGCACAATTCGGACGCGGGATGGAGCAGCATGGTAGCTCGTCGGGCTCATAACCCGAAGGTCGTCGGTTCAAATCCGGCTCCCGCAACCAATTTCTAATTCCTT
>NZ_JBKORL010000074.1:171746-171937 GCF_047314525.1 Shewanella sp. BJSY2023SW007
CGAAGGTCGTCGGTTCAAATCCGGCTCCCGCAACCAATTTCTAATTCCTTCATGCAGCAAGGTAGCTCGTCGGGCTCAGTTCCTTATAAGAGCCTCAAAGGTCGTCGGTTCAAATCCGGCTCCAGCAACCAATTTCTAATTCCTTCATGCAGCAAGGTAGCTCGTCGGGCTCAGTTCCTTATAAGAGCCTC
>NZ_JBKORL010000075.1:0-43686 GCF_047314525.1 Shewanella sp. BJSY2023SW007
GCCAATCATGAATCGAGAAACAATGCGTCGGGCTGTGTTTGAATACATCGAGGTTGATTACAATCGAACAAGAAGGCACAGTGCTCTGGGCTATAACAGTCCAGAAAACTACGAACTAAAGAGTGTTGCTTAGTAGCGTGTCCTGTATTAGCGGTGCGGATCATAATAACCTCCTTGTTAAATGCTTAAACAAAGCATAGTCGGAGGCTAACTACCGCGCCATTAACGTTGGGTGTCCATATTCTCTGTTATTGAGTTCGTTGAAGCATTGGAAGGTCCGCTGTTTCCCGAGATAGTTAAGAATCATAACAGATTGACGTATCACGCTAGGGTACTAATGGACTCAGTAGAAATCCCTCCTGAAAACGATAAGGGGAAAAGGTTCTCTCTCCATAGTTTCCGTCACACATTTATAACTAAGGTACAGGAGTGTCGTGTTCCTACTTCACTATTCCAGACGGTTGTTGGTCATGAGAAATCTGAGTTGGGTATATCTAACAGGTATACTCATGATTTTAAGGTTAAGTCATTGTTTTTTTGTGGTTGATTCACTAGATGGATGGTAGGCGTTGTGGGAGTTCTAGTGGAGTTTATATCGAGGTATCTAGTGGTTAACTGAGGGGAAGTCTTTGTTTCGTAGAAATTCCAAAATCAGGTGCAAGATATTGTTTTTAAATGGTTTGTTGTCCAACTCTCAACTCAGA
This sequence comes from Shewanella sp. BJSY2023SW007, assembly GCF_047314525.1. Lineage (NCBI taxonomy): Bacteria > Pseudomonadati > Pseudomonadota > Gammaproteobacteria > Alteromonadales > Shewanellaceae > Shewanella > Shewanella sp. BJSY2023SW007. The sequence continues at coordinate 705 of NZ_JBKORL010000075.1, forward strand.
TGGAGTTGGTTTCCGTTGATTGATTTTTCTTACCTTATGTAGTGTAATCGTGCTAGCAGCCCTCTTGATAGGAATTTACTAGGAGCCCCATGGACGGAACTATTCACAATCTAATCATTTCATCAATCAAGCGTGATGATAAAAATACCGCCATCTCTAAAACAAGAGATAAAGAAAATGATGTCACCAAGCTATCTGAGAATGTAACCACCAAACTAACTACTTTATTTAAAGGTGGTGGGATGAAGGTGGGGGAGTTTGTCACGGAACCAGAGGAGTCAGCATTTTCAAATTTAATGAAAGGTAGCTTTATTCGTCAAGATAATAGCTTTAAAGAATACAGATTGCTGTCTTCGCGCTTTGCCGAGCTGTTAGCTAGAAAGTTAAATAAAGCTCAGGCGATTAATGCTAAGGATGGTTTTCTTATTACATATTATTATTCTCAGACTTTTGGTGATGAAGAGGTTTACTATCTCTGTATTGTCTTTCTTCATCGTATAGATGGTACAGACATTAATGATGCTGAATTAACCTTTGAGGACATAGAGCGCATTAACTTGGACTCCCTGAATCTTGGGGCTAAAATATGTATTAATGATTGGGTTGCAGGTGAGCCAAGACCTATCTCTTTCAAGCTGGGGAGGGGTACGGGTGATGTTAGACGTTACTTTCAGGATTTTCTGGGGTGCACTGAACCTAGCGATTACAAAGCGGACACATACGCATTAAAAGATGCCATAAATGAGGCATGCGCTCGAATGGGTATCGCACCTGAGAGGGCAGTTATTTTGTGCGAGTCAGCGCAATCTTACTGCAATGACAGATTAAGAAATTACGACGAAGAGCGGGTTAGCCTTGAGGGATTGTCAGCAAACCTATTTATCGAAGAAGAGGAACGTAATCAATTCCTGGAAATAGCTCATGAAGAATTCAAGTTGAGTGACACTATTGGAATTGATAGAAGTGCGCTTAGGTCATTTTCACGAATTCAAGGTGAGAATAAGGATTATAAGCTTAGTTTCAATAAAGGGGCGCTGAATAAATCGGTAATCTTCGACAGAAAGCGTGAAACCCTAACTTTTAGCAATCTCCCTAAAGACATTCTGGACGAGGTTCTAGCGTATTTACCTCCAATAGGAGAGCGGAGTGATTAAGGTAACCCCTCTTGAGGCCAAAGAGATATATGAGGCGCTGTCGCCTACTTGGAGTGAGGCTTCATCATGTCTGGGTGCAGCCGTTGTTTTGAATGATAGCAATTTGGAGCTTATAAAAAGGGCTGCGGATTGTGAACTTGTGGCTGAATTTGCGGGAGTTGTTGGGGCGAGGGTTAAAAGGTCTAAAGAAATAAAGCAATTGTCTTCTGATAATTACGGTGAAACGTTAAATATTTCTTTTAACGTAGACAGTGGTTCGATTAGATTTTTTAAAAGTTTTGACGAATTGATAGCCTCCCATCCAACGGAGAGGCCTGATGGTTTTGTTGTGACTTCGGAGGTGGAGGGGGTAATTTATTATCCTTGTGAAAACCCTTCTGGAAGGCTGATGCACTATTTGGAGGTGCATCGTCTGTGGGCTGCCTTGCTTGAAAAGAGCGATGATGTCACAGCAAATGGATTAACCTTCTTGTATAAGGGTAAGCTCTATCTGAGAGGAGTTTATAGCTCTTCATGCCTTGAAAATGGGTTTGATGGGTTGACAAAATTTCTATCTGTGCTTCAAAAAGACGAACATCACGAGGTGGAGAAAGGGCATATTTTACAAAACACTCTTTATTCATTTCTATACCATGTAAAGGAAGAAGATAAGTTTACCTATCTGCTTAATAATTTCAGTTCATTTAGTCTTAAGTTTGATGAAGCTTATCAGGCGTACTCAGTTGGCTTTTCTTTTGATAAGTTAAGGGCTGAGCATGAAGAGCGTTACAGAGATTACATGGTTAAGGTCAATGACTTGGTGACATCTTCGCTAACTAAGTCACTTGCTATTCCAGCAACCATATTTATCACATCTACTCGCACTCAGGCGATTGCTACCGCTAAATCTGGAGAAACCGTAAGTGAAATTATGGCTGTCAATATTGGGGTGGGATTGGTTGCTTTAATTGTGTCTCTAGTTTTTTCATTAGCAATGATATATGAGTTAAAGTCTATTGAATCAATAAGGCTCGAATATGAAAGTTTGATGGGGAGACTGGAGAAGAAGAGCGAGGATGCGTATAAGGCTATCTCAGATTTTAGAACTAGCATGGCAAGCAAGTTGAGTTATGCAAGACTGGTCCTGCTGTCATTAGTGATTTTCTCTTTTGTTCATGCTGCGGTTTCCTTGTTGTGGGTTGCGTCTAGAACTCAAGGTTGGTCGTTTTTTCTTCCTGTCACTGAAGTGGCGGCGCTTACAGGTGAAGCGGTTAAAGCGTGCTTGGCTTGGGTGCTCAATTTTTTTTAAAGGATTGACATAGTCTAGGATGGTCTCTATCCGATGACTATAGTTTTATGACACCGAGAATTGTATGCCTTGGGTGGTACCAACAAGCTAGCGTTTGGTATTGATGAGTCCAAGGCCAATTCTTGATACCGGTTATGCTGGAATCCCTATATTACGTTTCAATTTTGGGGAGATTTTGAGTGTGTACTTAATCTCATGCACTTAGTCTCGAAGTGAATAAGGTGTACGCATTGGTATACGGCAGAGTTTGCCGCTGGGGTGGCAAAATCAGCCTAGAAACTCTGCTTCACTTGAAAGCGCCATTCCCAGCCGTCCACTTCATCGCCCCGGGTAAAGGGCACGCTGAAATCTATGTGGGCGACATGACCATAACTGGAGCGGGAAGAGTAGACTCTGGCACCTATGCCGACTGAGCCTATGGGGCCTGAGACTTCGTTGTCATTGGCCATGGCACCACCAAGGGCCTGACCGACATCGATAAAGGCGGCCCAGCCCAATTCTGCCAGTTGGTAGAGGTTGATATTGGGGTAATAGCGGATTTCGCCGGTCAGCAGCCATTGATTGTCACCGTGCTGGTAGTCGTTGGGATAACCGCGAATGCCGGTTTCATCCCCCAGGGCAAAGGGACGGTCGATATAGTTGTTGTTGGAGTTGGACAGCCGCGCCTTGGAATAGGCGGTCCACTTGGGGGTGAACTTATAGAAATACTCGGCGGCAACATTCACTTGATAAAAGTCCCGTTGCCGGGTGGCCAGGGTGGCTTCACCGCCAAATGCCAGCAACAGCAGCTCCTTACCCTCAAAATAGCCGCGACTGCTGCGCCAGTTGAGGTGATAGCCCAGGCTATCACTGTCTTTGGTTTCCAGCCCCAGTTTAACGCTGTGATGCCAGCCGAGGTTGAAGTCTTCGTTATAGTTGACCAGGTGAATATTGGTCAGCACCCGAAAGTCATCCTGCAGGTACTCCCATTCTACCCAGGGGTAGAGAAAGTCTCTGTCCTGAGGCAAGGGCTGCTGCGGGTATTGAGGCAGGGCGTGAAAGCTGTGCTTATCCTGGGTAACTCCAAGGCGTAATCTTTGCCGACTCTGGTTCTCTTTGGCGAACATAAAGCCCCAGTAGAGGTTGCGATAGCGGAGCTCTTCATCGAATTCGTTGATGTCGAGGCCGTTTTGGCGAATGGTGTCGATTCTGTCTTCATCCAGATACTCGGCGCCGTAGGCGCGGGTGTCGTCCAGAGTATAGAAAGGCTTGTCGAAATACAGCTGTTTGGCCTGACCATCGCTGTTGTCATAGAAGTTGGCCGCCACAGTGGCATTTTTGATGATGTTCAGCGGCATTTCGAACGCGACTTTGTAGCCGGTTCTGTCCTCGTCGGATTGGTACTTCAAACGGGTGCGGATCCCCAGGCCAAGAATATTGTCGTCTTTCAGCCCTACGGAGAAGCTGTTGTTGCCGCCGCTGCGTCCCAGGCTGATGGTGGGCAGCAGCGACCATTGATCCCAGGTTTCTACCAGCAGGGTTTCGCCATCAGGCTGTTGATCGGCGCTGGGGTCGGCCTTGACCACAGAGACCTTGGCGTCTCTGAGATAGGGCTCACGCCTGAGAATTCGCTGCGCTTCTTCCAACTGCCTTGGGGTCACTTCCTGCCCCTCCTGAATACTGAGGCGATTAAGGATCACCGACTCCCGGGTATTGATATGCAAGGCGTTGGCCCAATTGTGCAGGAAGATGGCATTCTTGGCAGACTCGTCGAAAATCGGGTTGCTGACCACCACAATATTGCCAACCTTGAACCGCTCAGGGAGTGGATTTTGGCCTTGGGAAGACGAGGTGGTGCCATTGCCTGCGGTGCCGGTTTTGGCCAAAACGGAGAGGCTGGCAAACAGGGTTGCCAGAAGCAAGACACTGCGGCTTATTGCCATAGACTGCCTCCTCTCGGTAGTGAATATCGGGCTGATATTCACACTTCAATAACACAACCGAATAGGCGGTTAGTCAAGAAGGCTGGCGAAATAAAGTAATGATTTAGCTTGTAATAAACTATCTTTCCCCGGCGCTAATGCCCACGGCAGCAGCGTTTAGAGGGTGTTTCTCGGCGGCACCACCACGTTGGAGAAGATGAGCCCGGCGATCAGTGACATGAATATCAGAAAGATCTGCGACCCCAGATGCGACTGGTTCAACATGGTTTCACCCGAGATAAGCACATTGAGACCGATATAGGTCTTGGAGCCAGGCACCAGGATGACTATCCCCTGCAGCAGGGCAATGGAGGCCGGTGCCTTCATCCAGCGGGCAAACAGGTTGGCGTAAATACCCACGGCCAGGGCGCCGAAGAAGATCCCCAGAGAATCCCCCAGATAGAGGCCGCCGAACATGGCGGAGAAGAAGGCCACAATACCCGCCAGTACGCCCCAGGGGGCATCTTTGAGCCTGGCCTTGAAGATAAATACCAGCGCCATGGAGAGGATGGGCACCGCCGACCAGATGGCCCAGCGAGGCAGTGGCATGGGTTCGATATAGAGGGATTCTCCGAACAGGGCATTGCCTATTGCCACGCCGAGTACGGCACCGAAGTAGAGCTTGAACAGCAGCATTACCGCATCCATGATCCTCATGGTGCCTGACATAAGATCCCTTGCCGCCAGTTCGGCTAGGCCCAGGGTCAGTGCCAGGCCGGGAATAAAGACGATGATCCCCGACAGCACCACCACAGGGATATTCAGCCCGGCATCCAGTTGCGCCAGGCCACAGGCGGCGAAACCGGCCAGCATGGCGGCTAAAGGCTCCAGCAGTTCGGCCATTCGCCGCGAGCGTTCGGCGCTGAATACCAAACCATAGACCAGCATGCCTATCAAGGCCGACCAGAATACATCATTCCAGCTGCTGCCCATCAGCATGGCAAAGGCGGCGGCCGAGGTGCCAAAGGCACCCAGGGTTAACACAGGGCCATAGGGATTGGGCTTGTTGGCTATCTCATCCAGCCGTTCCAGCGCTTCACTCAGGCTGCGTTGCCCCAGGCTCAGCTCCTGCACTAAAGCGTCGGTGCGGGCCAGCGACCCCAGATCCAGCTCGCCGGGTTTGACCCTGGCAACATGGTTGTATTCCTGATCTGTGTCGTGTTGCAGCACAAAGGTCATCGAAGTGGGGGAGATCAGAAAATAGCCTTCGATGCCGAGCGTCTTGGCCACTGTCTGCAAGTGGGTTTCGAGCCGATAAGCCGGAGTGCCGAACTTATGCAGAGCCTTACCCAACTTGATGATAAAACGGCGCTTTTCAATGAATTCTTGATTATCCACTCGGTTTCCCACTGTGCCCTTGGTTGGACGGACGGTTTTTTGCCCGCGCGGATTCTACAGCAAGGGGGCTGAATCCGGTTAATGACATTTTAAAAATTATTTCCTTTATGTGAGCCTAAGTGCAAGCTTGTTGCGTTAAGGTTGATGCGCACACCTGGATTTTATGGGGCCAATAGGGGCTGAATAGAGAAGGTTAAAAAGGAGAGTTTGAAATTATGTCATTGTTTATATCGGGTTTTTATGCCGCCTTGACGGGACTTTTGGTCTTGGTTTTGGCTTACCGGGTGGTAGGGCTGCGCCGTGCTTACAAGATAGGCCTGGGTGATGGCGGCAACGATGCACTGTATCTGGCCAACCGGGTACACGGTAACCTGCTGGAAAATGCCCCGATAGCCTTGCTGCTTTTGGTGTTGGCCGAAGCCAACGGCATGGCCGGCGTTTGGTTACATCTACTGGGGACGATTTGGCTGGTGGCCAGATTGCTGCATGCCATAGGTCTGACCCAAGGCAAGGGCGGTTACCACCCGGGCCGATTCCTCGGCACCTTGTTCACCTGGATAAGCATACTCGTGCTGGCGCTGTTTAACCTCTGGCAGTATGTGGGGCGCTTGCTGCTCTGAACCCGAGAGAAGCCACAATCCAAGTAGGGCCTTGGCTTGCAGGCACAAGCAAGGGGGATAAATAGTCGGCAGTTGGTGAAAAATCAGTCACACTTAACCCGGTTAGCCTGTTATACTCCGCGGCCCTGAGGCAGCGTGGCTGCCGTGTGTCGAATCCTCTGATGGTCAGTCTCAAATGCAAGTCGAATCCAGCTTATTTCAGTATCCCAAGTATTGGGCCGAGTGTTACGGCACGGCTCCCTTTTTGCCCATGTCCCGCAAGGAGATGGAACAACTGGGATGGGACAGCTGTGATGTGATCCTGGTGACAGGTGATGCCTATGTGGATCACCCCAGTTTTGGCATGGCGGTGATAGGCCGTTTGCTGGAAGCGCAGGGATTCAGAGTGGGGATCATCTCGCAGCCGGATTGGTCCAGCAAAGAGGCTTTTATGAGCCTGGGTAAGCCGAATCTGTTTTTCGGGGTCACTGCAGGCAATATGGATTCGATGATCAACCGTTATACTGCCGATCGTAAACTGCGCCACGACGATGCCTATACCGCAGGCAATGAAGGCGGCAAGCGCCCGGATCGCGCCGTGACTGTTTATACCCAGCGCTGTAAGGAAGCCTTTAAAGAGGTGCCCGTGGTCATAGGCGGTATTGAGGCCAGCCTACGGCGGATTGCCCACTATGACTATTGGTCCGACAAAGTGCGCCGCAGTGTTATTTTTGATGCCAAGGCCGACATCCTGATCTACGGCAATGCCGAGCGGCCGCTGGTGGAAGTGGCGCACCGTCTCGCCAAGGGTGAAACCATGGCGCAGATGCAGAATATCCGCGGCACAGCGGTTATCCGTAAAGAGCCTCTGCCAGAATGGCGCGGCATGGACTCGCGCAAGATAGATCAGTTGCATAAAATTGACCCTATCCCCAATCCCTATGGCGCCGATGATGTCGGCTGCCAGAATTTGTCCGGGCCATCCGACAAGAAGATCTTCGACAACGACGCTCCCAAGCCCATCAGCGTGCAGCCACCCAAGCCACGGCCCTGGGAGCAGACCTATGTGTTGCTGCCGGCCTTCGAGCGGGTGAGTGAAGACAGATACCTGTACGCCCATGCATCGAGGATTTTGCATCAGGAGCAAAACCCAGGTTGTGCCAGAGCCCTGTTCCAGCCCCACGGCGACCGTGGTGTTTGGGTCAACCCACCGGCCTGGCCGCTCAACACAGATGAGATGGATGCGGTATTCGACTTGCCTTATGCCAGGGTGCCACACCCGGTTTACGGCAAGGCCAAGATCCCGGCCTACGACATGATCAAGACCTCAATCAATATCATGCGAGGTTGTTTCGGTGGCTGCTCATTTTGCTCGATAACCGAGCATGAAGGGCGCATTATCCAGAGCCGCTCGAAAGAATCCATTATCAAAGAAATTAAAGATATACAGCAGAAAGTGCCCGGCTTTACCGGGGTGATTTCCGATCTCGGCGGCCCAACGGCCAACATGTATCGTCTCGGCTGCAAGAGCGAAAAGGCCGAAAAGACCTGTCGGCGCTTATCCTGTGTCTTTCCCGGTATTTGTGGCCATTTGGACACAGATCATCAGCACACCATAGATCTTTACCGTGCCGCCCGGGATGTTCCCGGGATCAAGAAGGTACTGATTGCCTCCGGCGTGCGGTATGACCTGGCGATTGAAGATCCTCGTTACGTTAAAGAGCTGGCCAAGCACCATGTGGGTGGCTATCTCAAGATAGCACCGGAACATACCGAAGAGGGGCCTTTATCCAAGATGATGAAGCCAGGTATGGGCACCTACGACAAGTTCAAGGAGCTGTTCGACCAATACTCGGCCGAAGCGGGTAAGCAGCAGTATCTGATCCCCTATTTTATTTCGGCTCACCCGGGCACCACGGACGAGGACATGCTCAACCTGGCGCTGTGGCTCAAGGAGCGTAAGTTCAAGCTGGATCAGGTGCAGAACTTCTACCCATCGCCTATGGCCAATGCCACGACCATCTACCACACAGAGCTGAACTCGTTGAAAAACGTCAAACACAGCAGCGAAGAGGTGCCGGTGGCCAAGAAGGGGCGTCAGCGGCGACTGCACAAGGCCTTGCTGCGCTATCACGACAGCGCAGGTTGGCCGTTGATCCGCGAGGCGCTTATCGCCATGGGGAAACAGCATCTTATCGGCACCGGGCCACAGCATCTGGTGCCCCCGGAAGGCCGCGCCGAAGCCTGGGCCGGTAAGCATAACCGCAAGGGGGCCGACAAGGGTCGCCAGGGACTCACCCGTTTCAGCGACAATCAGTTTGCAGAGCGCAGCGGCAAAGCCGCCAAGGGTAAGCCAACCGAAGGGGCCAAAGGCGGTAACAAGGCCGGAAAAGGCAAGGGCGGCGACCACACAACAACAGGCAAAGTGGCAACAGCTAAAGGCTCCAAGCCCGGCAGTGGCAAAGCCAGACCCGGTGCCAGGCCTGTCTTTGGCCATGCACAAAGCCATGCTCAGGGTAAAAATCAGGGTAAAAGCCAAGGTAAGAAACCCAAGTAAGAACTCAAGCACCAACCATTATCGCTAAAGTGGAAAGTAGGAGCGCTGAGCCAAGGGGCCGCGCTCCCTCCAACACTTCTCAGAGGCTATCCCTAAGTCTCTGCGCCGGATAAGGTCCTTACCTGGCCAAGCTTACTGCGAATGCGCTCGATACAGGCACTGGGATTCTTCAACCAGAGTCCATAGCTGATGGGCAACGTGGGCACCTTGGCCCGCTGCAGTATCTTGTATGTGTCCAGTTCAAAAAAGTCCATCCAGGGGCCGGGAAAGCCGATGAGATCCAGCGCCAGATACTCGCCCTGCCAGCGGCAGAGGATATCCACCTCTGTGCCGGCTAGCTCATAGCCCGGCCAGGTTTCGATATTGTGTCCGGCCAAGGCGTCACAGAGCTGGCGCTGAAACTTATCAAGGTGATCATTTTGCCTGTGCCGAGCATTGAATTGACGGCTGGATTCCAGATAGCGGCGCAGCAGGGAATGACTCGGCAGCTCTTGGGCCGCTACTGAAACAAACAGGTGTTGTTGCTCTCTGGCGCGGGTAATAGCCACATTGAACACATCTTCGCGGTTGAGATATACCGCGGCTCTCTTGCTCTGTGGGTCAACGGCAAATGAGAGATACATAATGTCGCGCTCCTCCCCCTGAAAACCAAAGGGGGTGTCGGCCCGCAGGCGATACTTTTTCAGTTCGGTGGCGGAAAACTGTTTGAACAAAGTATCGGCCAGCGCATCGGCCTGAGCCCTAAAAGGCGATAACACTCCCAGCGACTTGGTCATGCCCGCTTGTTCGCAGCTGTCTATCTGCTGCCTTATCAGGTTGCACAGTGCACTGATTTCAGCCTGGTTGACTCCCTGTTCATTGCGCTCGCCCATCACTGAGTGCAGATGCAGATGGCCGCTGCTGGTACAGGGTCTGTGCTGCATTATCCGCAGTCGCTGCTGATAAAACTGCGAGTTGCTGAAATTGATAAGCTCGGGAGCGCTGCGAAAGTGCTCATCGAGAAAGGCAACCTGCTGCTGGGAGGCTATCTGCTCGGCCACCAGATCCAAAATCGATTTATCGCGATAGCTGCAGATGCCGGGTTGCGCTGTGGACACGCCATGCAGTTGTTGCAACGCCTGCTCTTTGCTGCGGGACAGGAAAGAGATATGCCTGAGCTGCTTGCCATCGCCGACGACCAGTGCCCGTTTGGCCCGAAACAGCGCCGGTAAGGCGCTGGTGATATTGCTCTGGCTGGCTTCATCGAAGATAACCAGATCGAATAGTTCCCGCTGCAGCGGCAATACCTTATGCAGGGTGTTGAGGCTAACCAGCCAGATGGGAAACGCTTGCTGCAACACCTGGTAATCCAAGGTATCGAACAGGGCAAACTGCCGTTGTGAGGTGCGGGAACGAATCGCTTGATTGAAAGTTTGCAGTTGTTGCCTGTGGTTGTTCAGCAAGTCGGCAACCCGGCTGGTTTTGACATTTTGCAGCAACTTGGCCGCCAGCGCCTCCTTGGTTGTCAGACTATCGTTCAACTCATCCAGGGTGTCCCAATGTTGGCTCAGGTTTTCCATGCTGTGGCCAAACAGAGCAAGATAGAGCTGCAATAACCAGCGCCGCTGTGAGCGTTCCAGTTTGTGCAGCCTTTGACCGCGGCGAATGGCGCGGCGCAAAAACTGCAGCAGCCGGCGTTCTGAGTTGTCCAGTTGCCGGTTCAATAAATTGAGCTGGCTTTCCAACTGCTGCGGTGGTGTGTGCTCAAGTGAATGATAGCCGTTCAGCAGATTGCTGAGATAATCTTTGAGCTGTTTCAGGAAGGCCTTTTGTCCCGCTCGCAGGCTGATGTCCTTGAGCCCGAACTGACTCTCAAGCTTGTCGTTGATGACATCGAGCGCATGCTCGTTGTTGGCGACGACCAGCACAGACTCGCCCCGGGCCATATGCTCGGCCGCGACGGCGGCTATGGTATAACTCTTGCCGGTTCCCGGCGGCCCGACAACGCAGCCAAGACTGTGGCCGGCGCCTATCTCCAGCACTTGCTGCTGTGCCCGGGACAGGAGGCAGGGCAGGTACTGGCTTTTGAGCCGGCGCTTGGCTTCGGTCTTGGGTGGCAGTTGTGTTCCCATCAGATTCTGCAGCGGCGCCGAGAGTTCGGCTGCATTCATCATGGCAGAGATCTCATGCAGAATGCCGCGACTGGCGCTGGGGCGTTTCAGAAACACCAGCGCCGATGCCGGCACCAGAGTTAACTTACGCTTGCGGGCCAGGCGGGCGAGGCTGTCATAACCTGTCAGTTTGGGGAATCCCAGCAGCCCCAGGGTATCTATGTTCTGGTGGCTCTGGCTCAACAGCGAGGTCCAGCTGTCGGGGCGCTCGGGAGCTAAGATGGCGTCAAAGCCGGCTTCCATACTGTCTTCCGGCAGCAACAGCCGCAGCAAGGGTTCGCTAATCTGCAGCGCCCCCTCTTTGAGGGAAACATAGAAGCTGCCGTCATCTTCTTCCAACAGGGCTTCTTTAAAAACCAGAGGGCTGAGTACAGTGCGGGTCTGCCCCTCTTCCTTTAACTGGCCGACCACAAAATGGGAAACGTAAAGCAGTTGGCGCTCGCGCTGGTACATGGCGATTCTGGGCAGGAGCTGCGCCCCGGCTTCATGGGCGATTGGCTGTCTTGGCAGGAAGCCTGAAAGCAGCGAATCCTCGCCCTCAATAAACAGCCTGTCTTCCTGGTTTAGTTTGCCAAGGTGCCACAGATTAAGGTCGACACAATCTTCCTTATAGCAATCCTGGTAGTAAGCGAGTAATGGTTTGGCGGGCATGACCTTGACTACTTTTTTGCGTTGGCGCGGCTGCGTCCACTGAAGCCGCGGGATGGCAAGTATCCTAACGGTTTAGGCGTAAGCTTTCCAGAAATGCGCCTTGATGCCGGTCGTTTTGAGTGGAGCCTGGGGGGCATATCTCCCGCCAAACTTTTCGGTTTTAAGTAAAAAAAGACCACCCTGGAAGGAAGTGGGCAGGGTGGCCGAGCGTGCCTGGCAAAAGGAGGTTGCCAGCAATGGAGCGGGAGTGTGCCGCTATAGAAGTTCAGTTAAAAGAAGTAGTTGATCCCCACGGCGAAGTTATTGTCCTGGGCGGCATCTTCGGCCGGGTCATCCATGTCGCTGAAGTCCAGCTTGGCCTCAAAGAACATCACAGTGTCTTTGCTGTATCTGTAGTGCAGACCCAGCATGGCAAATTGGCGACGCCAGTTCCCTTGAATGGCACTGTGCTGATCTGTATCCAGATCCAGGTAGCTCAGCATGGCAATGGGCACAAAGCCGTTGTCGTATTGGTAGGCTAGCATCAGCTCGGCGCCGGTGGCGTCGTACAGTTCACCGCCAACCAGTTCGTTGTTGTCACTCTTGTGGGCGTTGAAACCCACATACAAACCGCTGGCTTCACGGTTGGGCGCATAGTGATAATAGTCACCATACATGGCACCTATGCCTATTATCTGGTTGGTCACCTTGAGTTCGCTGCCTTCCAGGTGGCCGTCGATATCACCACGGTTGAAGCCGGCCAGCAGCTTGAACTTGTCGGTGACGCTGTAGGTCAGGCTGGCACCGTAGCTGGAATCAAAGTCCAGTTCAGAGTTGGCCAGTGGTTCGCCGTTGCTGTCCTGTACCGAGACCTCACCATCTTGCTTGGCGGCGTATTGCAGTGCCAGATGCAGCGGGCCAAAGTCATTGCGGTATTGGAATGCGGCATCGGCGCGTCCGGTACCCGTCAGGCCACCATCACCGAAGGTGTAAGCGCCGACGGCATAACCGGCCACGACATTGGGTAAGTCTGTAGTACCGGCCACATCATAATAGGCGCCCCACTGCTTCCCGAAGGTCAGGCTACCCCAGGTATCGTGGGACAGACCGACATAACCCAGGCGGTTGTTAAGGAAATCATCGGTTTTCTCTGCGGCGAGTCTGCCGCCCTGTAGCACCAGATTGTCATCACTGGTGACCATATTGATGCCCCATTCGGTGACGGCATAGGCGGTCCAGCCGTTGCGCTCTTTACGCTCGAAGCTCAAACGTATTCTTGACGTGTCGTCAATTACCGAGGTCTCGTGGCCATCATTGTAGGCGGCGAAACCCAGCCAGCCGCTGATGCCAAAGCTATTGCTGTCATCCTTGTACAGCTCGATTGCCTGGGCTGAGCCGCAGAGCAGCAGCGCAGGGATTGCCAGCGCCAGTATTGTCTTGTTCATAGTCCACCTCATCCAATATTGTTATTGATTTAACTTTTGGGTGGCGCGCACGCTGGGGTGTGCACGCCCGTACGCCTTAAGCGTGTTTCAATTGCTGTTTGGCATTTTTGTTGGAGATGACGCCGAACAGGGTCCAACCGAAGAAGGTGGCGATAGACCCCAGCATCACGGCGGTTTCCCCTGAGCTATAGAGGGCATAGAAGCTGTACAGGGCACCAATTACGGCCATAAAGTTGGCAATTCGGGCTTGTTTTACAGGGATATTCAATTGCTTTTGCATCACACCCAGAGCCGCCATGGAAAGGATGTAAGGGATGATGTTGGTGACCACGGCCAGGTTAACCAGCGCCTCAAACTGTTTGCTCAGTGAGGGACTGATGGTCATCAGTGACAGTACGGTTTGTACCGAAACGATGATCAGCATGCCGACAACCGGGGCGTCTTTCTTGGTCACCTTGGAGAAGGCTTTAGGGAAGAAACCTTCATCGGCAGATGACTTGAACACCTGGGCGATGGTGAACTGCCAACCCAGCAGGGAACCGGTACAAGAGATGATGGCGCAGGCCATGACGATGGAACCAATAGTAGGGTTGAACATTTGCGCAAAGGCCAGCCCGAAAGGTGCGTTGGACAGCGCCAGCTCACCGTTGGGCACAATACCGGCGATCACGTTGGTAGAGATGATGTAGATAACCGCTGCACCTATGGTGCCGCCCATTACCGCGATAGGCACGTTTTTCTCTGGGTTCTCTACTGCTTCAGAGTTGGCACAGGCAGATTCCAATCCCAGGAAGGCCCACAGTGTCATGGCGATTGAGCCACCCAGAGCCTTGAAGAATGGCATGTCGTGGGGGTTCCATGCTGCCTTGTACAGGTCTAAGTCGAACCAGTACCAACCTATGATGGATACCCCGATAACCGGAATGATGATCCCCCATACTGTGATACTGGATACCTGACCTGTGATGCGGGCACCACCGAAGTTGGCCACAGTGGCCAACCAGAGCACGCCTATGGTGGACAGACAGATGGCTATGGGGCTGAGTTCGACACCGAACAGCACGGCACCATAACCCACGGCGGAAATCGCGATGGCCACGTTGGCGATCAGCAGAGATACCGCGTAGGTATAGTTGGCCATAAAGTTGCCACTGCGACCGAAGGCGTACTCGGCATAACCGCCCATACCACCGGATTTTTTGCTGAACATACCGCACTTGGCGAAGGCGTAGGCCAATGCCGTTGAACCTGCTGCTGTCACCAACCAGGACAGAATTGAAATCGTTCCCACCTGAGCCAGCTGGGTTGGCAGCATAATGATACCTGAGCCCATCATGTTCACTATGGTGAGTATGGTTAACTGAACCACGCCAATTTTATTATTTGCTTTGCTCATAATTATTTACCTAAGTCATGTTGCCAGGTGGCGGGGCGCCATGCCCCGCCGCTTATGGTTAAGCTTTCAGGACATAGCCCATGGCCTGTTGCCGGCCTTCAGGGGTTTGTTCCAGATACACACCCTGCAGCTCAGGTGAGAAACCCGGCAGCAGATTGATCCCTTCTTCCAGGGCGAGGAAGTAACGTTGAACCGCGCCGCCCCAAATCTCGCCGGGAACCACACAGAGCACTCCCGGTGGGTAAGGCAGGGCGCCTTCGGCCGCGATGCGACCTTCCACCTGTGACAGGGGCACCAGCTCCACATTGCCGCGGATAAACTCTATGTTGGCTTCCTGTGGGTTCATCACGGCTTTGGGGAAGTGGACCTGACGGAACATCTCTTTTTGCAGCTGTTTCACATCATGACTGACATAGAGGTCATGCATCTCCTGACACAGCTGACGTATGGTGTAACCCTGATAGCGTTCCTTGTTGGCGTTGTAGACATTGGGCAGCACTTCAGACAGCGGCGCATCTTCATCGACCAGCTTCTCGAAGCGGGCAATCTGAGATACCAGATGCTGCATCTTGGCCATGTTTTCGGCCGGGGTGATCAGGAACAGAATCGAGTTGAGGTCGCACTTCTCCGGAATGATGTTATTTTCACGCAGGAAGTTGGCCAGAATCGTCGCCGGAATACCGAAGTTGGTGTATTTGCCGGTTTCGGCATCGATACCCGGAGTCGTCAGCAGGAACTTACAAGGGTCGACGAAGTATTGGCCTTTCTCGTATCCCTCGAAGGCATGCCATTTCTGACCGGGTTCGAATTCGAAGAAGCGCAGGTCATCGGCCATCTGTTCGGTCTCATGATCCTGCCATGGGGTGCCTTCTATCATTGGTGGAATGAAGGGCTTGATATATTTGCATTTTTTCAGCAGCAGTTTACGGGCTTCGATACCGGCTTTCACCGCTTCACGCCACAGGAAGCGGCCGCTGGCGCCTTCGTGCATCTTGGCGTTGACATCCAGGGCGGCAAACAGCGGATAGAAGGGGCTGGTGGAGGCGTGCAACATAAAGGCGTTGTTGAAACGTTTATGGTTGCAGTATCTGTCCTGGCCCTTGATATGGCTGTCTTTCTTGTGGATTTGCGAGGTTTGTGAGAAACCGGCCTGCTGTTTGTGCACCGACTGGGTCACCAGGATCCCCGGATCTTCTTCAGTCAGCTCCAGCAACAGCGGTGAGCAGTCGTTCATCATGGGGATAAACTGCTCATAGCCCACCCAGGCGGAGTCAAACAGTATGTAGTCACACAGGTGGCCTATCTTGTCCACGACCTGACGGGCGTTATATATGGTGCCGTCGTAGGTACCCAGCTGGATCACCGCCAGACGGAAGGGGCGCTTGGCATCGGCGCGGCTGGGGTCAACTTTGCGCACTTCTTCGCGCAGATAGTTTTCGCTGAAACAATGGGCGTCGATACCGCCGATAAAGCCGAAGGGGTTACGGGCAGTTTCCAGATAAACCGGGGTAGCACCGGCCTGGATCAGCGCGCCGTGGTGGTTTGACTTATGGTTATTGCGGTCAAACAGTACCAGATCGCCTTTGGTCAGCAGCGCATTACACACAACCTTGTTGGAGGCTGAAGTACCGTTGAGGACAAAGTAAGTCTTGTCGGCATTGAATACCTTGGCGGCATGCTTCTGGGCATCACAGGGGGCGCCTTCGTGGATCAGCAGGTCGCCCAGTCTGACGTCGGCGTTACACATGTCGGCGCGGAATACTGTTTCACCAAAGAAATCAAAAAACTGGCGACCAACCGGGTGCTTGCGGAAGAACTGGCCGCCTTGGTGTCCTGGGCAGGCAAAGGTGGAGTTACCCATGTCGACATACTTTTTCAGCGTGCCGAAGAAAGGAGGCAGCAGCGCTTGCTCATATTTATTGAGTGCAGTTTCTACCTGTTTGCCGTAAAACGCGGTACTGCTGCTGGCGCAAAGCTCGAATACGCCGGTAATGGCAGAGCAGATATCATCCGGGAAGGTTTCTTCACAACATACGGCGACGAAAATGGGTAGCTTCAGGCCTGTATTATTGATTTTGTCGACTATGCCGTTATTAACGTCAGTGACTGAAACAACCACGGCACCAATATCGCAAAAATCGGTAGTTAATACGTTGACAACTTCTCTTTCAGTATCAAAACAAGAACGAACAGATAAACTTGCTGCAATTTTTAATGATTTCATAAAATAACCTTATTTAAAAAAGTCAGCAGGGCTCGTATCGGAAAATAAATTCCAATATTAAAATTTAGATAAAGTCAGCCCTGGGCTGGTATATTCAAGCAGCGATATTTATGTAAGGCGTAGAGATACCATGACGAATGCTTCGCCAGAGAAAAGGTATCAGAAAGCCTTACCGTTACGCGTGCAGGATATTACCGGCCGAGTAAAAGCAACTAATTGTATGTAATGGGGATACTAAGGAGATGGATGCGCGGAGCAGCCTATCTCCATTAGTTGGAGAGGGCTATTGCAGGGAAAAAGAAAGAGTGGTCAAAATAATCACGATGGGTCGGCATCATGATATGTCGGGTGCGCCTTATATGCGCCATGATTTTAGACTTTCTCTTCATATACAACTCCGTTACGTCTAGAGAAAAGCACTGGTGATAACTTAATGGCGAGTTTATATCTAGCCAAAAAATAAAAATATGAGCCAAGTCATACTTCTAATTAGTTGTTAAGAAATGTATCTGAGTGATTTAAAAAATTATTGTTTTTAATAGCTTGTATTAAAAATTTACACTTTATAGTTATATTTGGTGTAGATAATTAATGAGATGGTAATTGTCTGGGTTAAATATTTATGTGGCACGATCTATTAATCATGGCTTTTTATCTAATTTCACCGAATTAATATTCGGCTAGCCAAGGTTGTTGCACAAAGGTAAATAAGTGGGTTGATTATTCCAATAATGACTCTTTTGAGTGATGCTTGACGTTAGCCAGGTCAGGGTTGAATACTGTCCTTTTTATTGGTTGTGGAGAGTGAGATGGAACAAGAGCAGTACAGTGACAGTGGTTTTTGGGCCAAGCTCAAGGATTACGCCAAGCAGGCAGGTCGGGAAGTCGTCCAGAAGGCGCTCTGGTTATACTATGCAGCCCAAAGGCCAGATACCCCAAAATGGGCCAAAGCCGCGATATTTGGTGCCTTGGCCTATTTTATTACTCCTTTGGATGCCATTCCGGATCTGACCCCGTTAGTGGGTTTCAGTGATGATCTCGGTGCCTTGGCGGCGGCACTTGCCATGGTGAGTTTTTATGTGAACGCCGAGGTGAAACAGGAAGCCGATCAGACGCTGAAGCGTTGGTTTGACTAAGCGAGTACTCTTAAGCCGGTTTTACACTAAACCTTGCTTAAGGGGTTGTTCCAGTCACAGTTGGGAAAGGGGGCTTCGGGTGAAAGCCCCCGTGATCTACTGGTTTAACTGAGTTTAAATTGCCCCACAATCTGTTCCAGCTGTTGGTTGGCGGTGGCCAGATTGACGGTTTCGTTACGGCTGGCTTCACCGCTGCGAGCCAGCTCGTTGGCCATTTCGCAGATAGCGCTCATGTTACGGGTAATCTCCGCTGAGACCGAGCTTTGCTCTTCGGCGGCGGTGGCTATCTGGGTATTGAGGTCGTTAATCTGATTGACCGACCCGCCTATGGTATCGAGATCTGTGGCGACTCTCTCTGTGGTTTTGGCCGTTTCCAGGCAGGTCTGTTTGGTTTTCTCCATCGAGTGGATCGCACTATTGGATGCCTCTCTGAGGTTGTTCAGCGTCACCTCAATTTCTGCGGTGCTGTCCTGGGTGCGCGCCGCCAGAGCTCTGACTTCATCGGCCACCACGGCGAATCCTCGTCCCTGCTCACCGGCTCGCGCCGCCTCAATGGCTGCGTTGAGCGCCAGTAGGTTGGTCTGATCCGCGATGTCGCCGATGACCTTCAACACTTGAGTGATATTGGTAGTATCCCGGTCGATTTGACCTATCTGCTCTGCAGTATCCTCGACTTCCCTGACCAGGCGATTGACAGTTTCGGTCGCCTCGGCAACCACTTGTTTGGATGCCAGAGCCTGTTTGTTGGTCAACTGAGTAAAGGAAGCGGTTGTGCTGCCATTTTGGGCGACATCGTTGGCCGTGGCGCTCATCTCTTCCACCGCCGCGACAATCTGTTCCGTTTCTTTGGTGTGCGCCGACAATATCTGGCGATTGGTCTCAGTTTCTGTGTTGAGCCGTTCAACACCGCCTGAGATGTGTGTCGAGGCCTGCATGACTTCCTGCATCATGGCTTGCAGGTTAGCGATAAACTGATTGATCCCCTGGGAAATTTGCCCCAGATCATCTTGGCTCTGTATCTCGAGCCGTTTGGTGAGATCGCCATTGCCTTTCGACAACTCGGTGACCATCTCCTTGAGAGACAAGATAGGGCGATAAAGCAGAGAAAGTACCCCGAGCAAGATGGTGATGGCACATAGCAACATGATGGCAGAAGAGATGACAGCGTTTCTCAGCGCCTGATCCACAACAGCATAGGCGCTCGACTTATCCACGCTGATGAACAGATACCACTGTTTGCCGTTGACCAAAGGAATTGCTTTCGAGAAGGCGAGCTTATCAATGCCATCGATATTATATTCCTGCATCATCTCATCATTGCCAAGCAGCTTCTGCTCCACCTGGGGGAGGCCAAAATCGGTAAAGTGGCTGCCGGTAACCAATTTGGGAGACTCCGAAGCCAGCACTTTACCTGTCTGATCCGTGATCAGGGCCACCGCCCCCGGATAATCTATCGCGCTAACCACCTTATGAAGATAGGTGAGTTCTATGTCGCCCAGAACCACGCCATTGCCCAAGTTTTTCAAGATGGAGATCACCTTGTTGCCGGTGCCATCATCGGTATAGATATCGGTGACATCGAGCTGGTTGGTGGCCTTCCCTTGTTGATACCAGGGGCGTGTTCTGGGGTCGTATTTCCCCGGAATCGCTTTGCCGTTAAACCACTTATCGCTGGTTTCTGTGGAATAGGCGCTGCCGTCATCGAAGCCGAAGTAGATGCGGGCAACCCCGGTGAGATCTGTGGTGAGGCGCGCCGTGCTGGCGTAGCTGTCCCGATAGCTCCCTTGGTGGTAGTGCCGGGCCAGTTGCTCCATTGCCTGGGCTTTGGCGCCAAACCAGGTGGCGACTTTGGCGGACTCATTGCGGGTAACGCTTGTGAGTTTGTCGTTGACCCCGGCGATGGTGGCCTCTTTGATTTGGATATAGGAGAGCCAGTTTGAGATCAACAGGCTAAGGACGACTAAAGTGACCATAGAGGCCACGAGTGATTTCTTAAATCCCATTTGTTGCTAACTCCATGATATGCGCTGAATAGAAGAGGCCGGAGTCGGCCTCTTCTGGAGGGCGTCTGGTTAGGGTTAGCCTTTCCAATTCAGATCGAAGTCGTAGCGAATGCCGAAGGCAATGCTCTTGTCGGTGGCGCGTTGTTCGTTGTCTTGCTGCAGATATTCAAGGTGCAAGCGCACATTGCTGGCAGGATTCCATTCCAGGGTGGTGTTGAAACCCTGATAATCCAGGCTGATATCGGACTCCAGTCCATCATCGAAACGGAAGTAGCCCAGCTTGAGTTTGTAGTCCTGCGACAGGGGAATCGCCAGTGCGGCGTCCAGGGTGCTGCCGTCCCTGTCTTCGCTGCCTGTCAATTGATAGTCCTTGTACTGGTAGGCGAGCGCCAGATAGATGCCGTTGTCGAAGCTGTAGGCCACAGCGGCGGCGCTGGTCTTATCTTTGCCGGTTTTCAGCTCACCTTCGAAATTGTCCTGTTCCAGATAGCTGACCCCCAAATGCAAGCCCTGCCAGTCAAATCCCAGACCGGCGTTGATTGCATCGGCGCCGCTGTTATCGCCCTCACCATCGAAGCGTGCCGAGGCCATCAGGGTAAAGTGCTGCAGTTTGAACTGATACAGCGCCAGATTGTCGGCGAAGAAGGGGCTTTCCTGGTTGTAGGCAAACGGGCTGTTGGCGTTGTTGAATATGTCTGTATATTCGGCAACCAGGGTGTATTGCACCGGCCGTTGGCGGCCGAAGCTGAGCTGACCATAGGGGGAATCCACCCCGGCAAATGCCAGCCGGGCATCGCCGAAGCTGCCATCACCATTGAGATTGATTTTCCATTCACCTTGAGCCAGCAATGCCCAACCAGGGGCAAATTCGGTGCGACCCTTGACGCCGATACGGGACAGGGCATCACCCACATCCCATTCATCTGTGATGTCACTGTCGCTGTAAACCAGGGTAGGGCGCAGTGAACCATAGAGGCTGAAGCTGGTGTTTTGGGCACTGGAGCTGACTTGTTGCTGTTCCAGACGCTTTAGACGCTGATCGAGCTCTTGCCAATCGTTGTTGCTGCCATTGTCTGCTGCCATTGCTGTCAGCGGCAGGGTACAACCGAGTAAACACAGGGTAGATGTTCTCATCTGTTTGTCCCTCATTTGGGTATAAGGATCCCCGACCCGTCAGGGCCGCGGCTATCATAGATTTGGGATGCCCTCCCCCGGGAGCTGGAGGAGGGCGTGGGAGTTATTTACCTTTTGAGAGGCTTTTGTACCAGAGGTTGTGGTGTTGCTTCGCCCAGTTTTCGTCGCACTTGCCGCTGAGCATACATTCCATACCGCCTTCAGAGATCACTGTGGCCATATAGATATGTACTACGGTAAAGGCGCCGAGCACGAAGGCGCTGACAAGGTGGAGGATCAATGCCAGATTGGCACCGTCTTTGGTGGCCACCAGGCTTGGGAACATGAGCACCAGACCCGAGCCGACCATCAGGGCACCGAACAAGGCGAAACACCAGAACCAGAGTTTTTCACCTGCGTTGGCAAAACCGGCATCAGGATGCTTGCCCTTGAAGGAGCCGAAGTTCAGGTAACCGCCAACCACTTTGAGCCAGCCGATATCACAGGCTTCCGGCAGTTGCTTACCAGCCCATTTGACCACCATGACCGCCCATCCCAAGATGAAGGGGAAGGCCATCAGGTCGTGCAGGGCGACCGAAGTGCCGATAAAGCCGGTCCAGTGGGAGGCGCCCATGTTGGGCTCCAGCCAGAAGCGGCCGGCAACCATGATAAGGCCTGTGATGATCAGCAGTAGACAGGCGATAGCGCCGACCCAGTGCACCAGCACATCCATGCCACTCCAGCGGTCGATTTTTTTGCCGGAAAAGCCCTGACTCAGCTTGGCTTTGCCATTAATGGCCACGAATAGTGCCAGCAGCACTATCATGCCAAAGAAGCTGTAGCTCAGGAGGTCGGCCCACCAGGAGGCCGGCGCCAGAGTATCAAGATACCCTTGATTGACTGGCGGCAGTGCATCCGGGAACTGGGCATGTTCTGGCATGCCTCTGAGTTCGGGGATATCGCCCTGAATGGCCACTTCCTGTATCGGTTGCCATTGTTGTGGCTCGGGTGTCAGAGTGTCCGCGGCCAGCAGCGGTAAGCTGAATACTAAGGCCACAGCACCTGAGATAAAGGCATTCAAACTTTTCATGTCAAATCCTTAAACATCTTAATGATGCTTTGCAGTCGGAGTCTCGACCCCGGAATTCTTCAGTCTGGAAGTGAGGAAGTCTTCCAGCACCTGGGCATAGCAACGCCAGAAATCCAGCCGTGCATGTTGGCAGATCCCTTCAGTAAACGTCTGATACCAAGTGCCAATATGTTGCTCGAGGAAGACTTGCGCCAACTGTTCCAGCTCTTCGGCCGCGGCCGGATCTTCGCTTTGTTGCTGATGGCGCAGGGCCTCAGCACAAAACAGAAATTCCAGCTCATTGCCTATGTAGTCTGCCGGTTCGTTGAAGCTGGTATCTATCACCAGTCCCAGTTGTTGATAGAAGTCAGCGACTTTCATGGTACGGTCCGTATTCAGCTGTCGACCGACATCGCGGTAGACAGATTCATAGGGTGGCACCAGCAATTTGGTGGGGCCGATACACATACGGTTGAAGTCACACTCAAGTTCCAGAGGCTCTGATTGCCACTGTTTGGCTTCCTGAAGCAGCTCTGGATAACGCTGCTCCAGCTCCAGCCAGTCGATAAGTCGCTTGAGCGACTCAGGGCTCGAAGGGGTAAACAGCATCCCCTTCAAGGCCTGATAGCCGTTGGCGACCGGACCGAGGTCGAGGTGTGTCATGGTCGCTCCTTGATGATGACCATATTGGGCTTGGTGATGCAGTCGCCGTAACCTACGCCTTGCTTGCTGGCAGAAGGTTTCTGGGCCAATACCTGCTGTATTCTGTCGGTATCCAGACACTTGACCGGACAACCGTCGACACAGGCGGGCTTGAGTCCCTGATCGATAAGCTCAATACACATGTTGCACTTGGCAGCCTTACCATCGGTTTTCAGCATGACTACCGCATCATAAGGACAGGCGCTGACACACAGGCCGCAACCGGTACACTTCTCGCGATCCAGTACCACCAGGCCATCGTCACGCACTGTATAGGCTTGAGACGGACACACCATGAGACAAGCCGGGTTACCGCAATGCATGCAGGAGTGACTGAGCCACACGTCTACCATGCCGTCGTTACGTTTGACTTCGTAACGGTCTACCTTGCGAAAGCGCACGTCTTCCGGCAGTTCGTTGTGGATCTGGCAGGCTATGGTGCAGGCCTGGCAGCCGACACAGTTTTCCTGTCTGAAGACGAATCCGAGTTGATGTTTATTTTCCATGAGGATCTCCTTCAGGCTTTGGCCAGTGCCACGCGGGTTGAGTGGTAGGCCGAGCAACCGCCCATATCGGTCAATTTATCTGTGGTCAACGAGTTGGTGCAGCCATCAGTGCCGTTGGGGTTGAGTCTGAGCCAGTTACACTTAGGGGTCATCAGTGAGCCCTCTGGCACACCTGTGGTGACCATGGCAACAAATTTAGCTTCGCCTCTGTGGTTGCTGAGTTTGACAGTGTCGTTGTTGACAATGCCGTATTGCTGGGCATCTTTGGGGTTGATTTTGACGTAGTAGGCTGGGATGGCGCGGATATATTTCACGTTGTAGAAGGAGCTGTTAACCCGCTGTGGTACCCCGGAAGATAGCAAGCGGAATGGCAACTCGCGCTCTTTGGGCTCCATCTCATCCTCTGGCAGGCCCCAATCCAGTACTGGGTGGAAACCGGCATCGGCCATCAATTGTGAACTGAACTCAATCTTGCCGCTTGGGGTTTCATATTTACCGTCGGCTAATACAGGTTGAGGAATGTCCAGCTTGATATACTTCTCTTTCATCAAGCGGTCATAAGTCACCCCTTTATAGTAAGGTGAATCTGTATCCAGCAGCTCGTGAATGATGTCATCGTTGCTGGCCTGGAAGGCAGGATCTTCAAAGCCCATAGCCTGACCCAATTCGCGGAAGAAGGTCCAGTTACACTTACATTCACCCAGAGGTTCAATCACCTTCTGGCATACCTGTACATAGTAGCCATGGTAGTCACCGACAATATCATCGGTTTCAAACTGGCTGGCGGCCGGGACTATGATGTCGCAATACTGCAGTGAGTCAGTCATCACCATGTCGTGACCGACAACAAACAGATCTTCGCGCTTCATTCCCTCGATGACCGCATTGGTATCTGGCGCGACAACCACAGGGTTACCGTTATAGATGATCATCCCGTGGATAGGCTTACTGGGCTTATCGTGGCTGGTGGGATTAGTTGGGTGCAACGCCTTGGCCAGCTCAGTCATATTGATCCGCTGGGCATCCGGATTCGGACGCATATATTTGCCGCTGGCTTGATATTGGTTCAAACCACCGCCCGCATGAACGTTGTCATAGATAAGGCCGTTACCGCGTTTACCGAAGTTGCCAGTGACCGCGAGCAGCATGGCAACCGCGCGGGCCATACGGCCACCGTTGAAGTTACGTTGGAAACCGTAACCCATACGCAGCATGGTCTTTTCGTTTTCACCCAGCACCTGGGCGAACTCGAACATCTTGGCTCTGGGCACTCCGGTAATCGCTTCGACTTCATCGTAGCTGATTTCATCGAGGCGCTTGAGCAACTCGTCGTAGCCTATGGTCTGCTCGGCAATAAATTTATGATTAACGAGATCTTTTTCTACCAGATACTTCATGATACCGGCACACAGTTGTACGTCTGTGCTGGGGCGAGGCTGCAGGTAGATATCGGCCTGGGAACATAGCGGTGTGCGCTGTGGGTTAACCGCCAGTATTTTGGTACCGCGATCCCTGGCTTCGTTGATAAGTTTAATAGCTATGGTGTTGGAGACCACTTCATCGTGTCCCCAGTTCAAATAGACGTCACTGAGTACTACATCTTCAGGATCCGGGCCAAGGAAAGTGCCGTAGAGCGACTTGAGACCATCATAGGCGGCGTAGGTACATACTTTACGTTCCAAAATGGAGGAGCCGATACGGTTCCAGAAACGTTCGCCGGAGGCCGACATGCCGATGGCACCATAGTTGCCTGAGTAGCTGTAGGGCAGAATTGCTTCAGAACCATGTTCATCGATGATCTGCTTAAAGCGGCTGGCAATCTTGCTGTAGGCTTCGTCCCAGGTGATCCGGCGCCATTTGCCTTCACCCTTCTTGCCGACCCGCTCCATGGGGTGCAGGATACGGTCGGGGGCATAGGTGTATTGCACGTAGCTTTGCCCTTTAAGGCAGGGAGCCTTACCGGTCTTGGCCTGTTCCTCGGCGCCGGTGACGTAAGTCATTCGACCATCCTGAACTCGGAACTTGAGCAGACAGCGGGCAGCACAGTTACGCAGACAGCTATGGTACACGACTTTACCATTGCGCTTGGCTAATAATCCTGAATTGGCTCCCGCCTCTTTGGCGTTGGCTACGCCGGGAGTCAACCCTGACAGGGACGAAAGCACGGCTGTGGCTCCGGCTCCCTGTAGAAATGTGCGTCTATTGATTTTCATAGTCATCACTCACCATAATTTGGACCTTGAGTCCGTTATGATTGTTGGCCCAAGGGCCTTTATTGTGCCGGTTTCCCGGCGTTACCCCGGGGGAAAACTCCCCCGGAGCTAAGGTGCGTTACATTACAAAGGTTTGCAGTTGGTTACGGCCGTTGATTTGGCTAACAGTCAGCAGTTGACCGTCGCGAACCAGTAAGCCTTGTGGGTTGTCAGTACCAGGCAGTTTCACGCCTGAGTAGACTTCGCCTGTGAGCAGGTTAAGTTGCAGCACTTCACTGGCATCAGTGTTGAGCAGCCAGGCTTGCTCATCATCGACGCTGATACCTGTCAGTTGTGGCAACGCCTTGCCTTCCAGTCCTTTGAAATTGGCTTCGGCAGACAGTGTCATGTCACCCTTGTCGAAACGGGATACCACCAGGTTTTCATTCAGTTCATCGCGGGTAGTGACAGTCACATATTGATCCAGCGCCTTGCTGTAACCCAGCGCCAGGCTATAGCTGGTCTTGGCTCTGATAGTGCTGAACTGACCACGGGCGGTTTCACCAATGCCGTCGCTGCTCTGGTTGAAGCGGCGATAGTTCATTTCCCAGTTTTGTGCAGGATCCAGAACCAGTTCGGCCCAGGCCTTGTTGAAACCCATTACCAGCAGGCTGTTGGCTGAGGTAAAGCTAACGCCGCTTAAGGTTTCAATGTGCAGCATATACATGCCGTCGATTTGTGCCTGAGTGAGCAGTTTGAATTGGTTATCCAGGATGTAGACCCAGTTGTCTGAAGTGGTCAGCGCATAGATCTGGCTCTCAGGCTGATAGTCGATGGCGGTTACCCGGCCGGAAATCGCTTCAGGCAGTGCTGTCTGGCTCAGTAATCTGGCTTCAGGAGCCGAGGCAAACAATGCTGGCGTCTTGTTCCAGGTATCCATGTCCGGGTTGCTGATGGCGTAAGCACCACGGGCATTGGGAGCATAGGTAGGCCAGTGATCCAGTTCCCAGCTCATGAACTTGGGATTGAAGGACACGCGGCCTGGGCTATCCTGACCGACGAAGGGGAGTGGGCCGGTTTGGGTAAAGGCTTGCACTATGTTGCCGGCAATAACCACCATGAAGATACCGCATGCCAGTTTGGGTAGTGAATTCAGCGGCTTGTTACCATAAGCATTACTGGGGAATTTATTGCCCAGGGTCAGCATCAGCAAAGCAACAACTACAAGGACCACAATAAAGACCAGCAGTGCCCATGTGTAAGTGTGGGCGCCCATGATCTTCAGCGAGAAGCCTTGGCCGATATCGCTGGCCAGGTTGAAGGAGGTATGCACTGATGCCATAAAGGCGCCATAGATACCCAGCCAGACCAGTGCAGCAATATATTTGGGCTTGAGGCCAAAACGCACAATATAAAGAGCGGTCAGCGCCACCAAGATCATTGCTGTACGTTCTTGCCAGCAAAATGCACAAGGGTTATCCAGTAGGATAAATCCGAAAAAGAAACAGGCAATACCCACAGGTAAGGCCATGATGACAATAGCAGCTAAGGATGCCAACTTGTTGAATATATGCTCTTTCATAACGACTCTTTAGTAGTTACCGACAGGAAGTAAAACGCCCCAGGACATCATGATCCAAATAAAGAAACTCATTCCGATACAACCGAAAAGAAGTTTGTCTGCCAGTTTTTCTTTTTCTGGTTTCTTATAAACCAGATAAGCGGCATAGGCCGTAATACAAAATAATGTGAACTCCATTGGATACCTCTTGTTTCACTTGTGATTTATCTCTTATGTGGCCGCAGCCAAACGCCATTCTCGTTCCAATCCATAAACGAGTTTTGATTTCACCCAGTTGAAAGCCGGGGAATTATTAATG
Organism: Shewanella sp. BJSY2023SW007; assembly: GCF_047314525.1. Classification (NCBI taxonomy): domain Bacteria; kingdom Pseudomonadati; phylum Pseudomonadota; class Gammaproteobacteria; order Alteromonadales; family Shewanellaceae; genus Shewanella; species Shewanella sp. BJSY2023SW007. The sequence continues at coordinate 28,048 of NZ_JBKORL010000075.1, forward strand.
TTTCCATAAAGGATGTAATTGCCTACCGTGCGATGTTCGCTACGAATTTCTTTTATATTTTCAATCATGTTGTCAGATAATCTTCGATAACTGACTGCAGGTAACATATCGACAAATTTGCGGGTAAATTGGTTGCAACTGAGAGTGATATAGTCTGACTCAGCAAGGATTTGCATCGCGGTGGCGACACTGTCTGTGTAACCGGCAACATCCATTTGTAGGCCGTTGTCCCGGCATAGATTTACTAATAATGGACAAGTCAGATCGTTGTAGTTGTCGATTTCCAGTAGTGGATAGTGGGACAACTGCTCCAATGACATGGATTCAGCCAGCACAGGGTGGTCTTTTCTGGCCAAGATGTAGATGTCACCTGTTTCAGAGAAGATTTCATAGTTGAGTCTGGTGTCATCGAAGCCTTCGTAAACCACCACGAAATCGACGCCGCCACCAATGAGCTCATTGCTGCAGTCATGGCTGAGTGTACGAATATCGAACCGTAAGTTGGGTGCTTCTGGAAGAATATAATTATTTATGACTTTATGAACAGCATAGACAAACTCATCATAGGCCCTGATAACAAAATGACCGCCGGATTGACTGGGAGAAAATACAGAGTGTTGTCTTTCAAGCAGCTGATATTGCTCTACTAATAATTTGGCATGTGGGATTAACTCTTCGGTCTTTTGTGTAGGAATTAATCCGTTTGATTTACGGACAAATAAAGAGTCCATAAATACATCACGTAGTGCATTTAGTGTACGAGTGACGGCACAACTGGATATGCCCAATTCAGCCGCTGCCAAGCTTCCTTGACCATGTTTATATACAGCTAGTAAAACTTTTAACTGGTTGTAATTAAGGCTGTCAATTTTCATTCAACTGTCCCCGCTCTGCAGAGACATTACTATGAATTCATTGTTAGGCTATTGCCAAGATTAAGATCACATTGAGAAATAGTTAATTATTTGAAACATGAATTGCTTCCTAAATTTAGTCAGGCGAAAAAACCTTATTTCCGCAGGTGAAATTAACGATAGCCTGTTTTTATTCTCAGGGTGTGAATTTACTCAAGTAAAATAGTGAAAGATATTCGGAATTGATTCGTTGTGACTTGGTGACTTGCTTACTATGGTGATTTGTTGTAGGGATTCAGTTTGGTTTCAAATTGCGTCGTTATAGTTGTTCATTTAGTCAAGAAGGAACAAGAATAATGAAACGATTGGGAATGATGGCAGCTTTGTTGTTGACAACGTCGGTACAGGGGCAGGAATTGACCGCTGCCGAGCAGTTTTTTGACCATTTATCTGGTTTGTGCGGCAAGGCCTATAGTGGTGAGTTGATTAAGGGGGGCAGTGCCGGTGATGGTTTCACTGGCAAGCCGCTGGTGATGCATGTTCGTCAATGCTCAGAAACTGAGATCCATATTCCGCTGCATGTGGGTGAGGACAGATCCCGTACTTGGGTGATCAGTAAAACGGCCGATGGCCTCCGGCTCAAGCATGATCATCGTCATCAGGATGGTAGCGAAGATGCTGTGACTCAATATGGTGGTGACAGTCGCAGTCCGGGAACCGAGTTCTGGCAGTCTTTTCCGGTCGATGAATTTTCCATTGCCAACTTTAAACAGCATGGTTTGGCCCAGTCGGTCACCAATGTTTGGCACTTGGGGTTGGATCAGCAAAACTTCAGCTATCGCCTGACCCGGGAAAATCGAGACTTTCTGTTGCAATTCAATTTGAGTAATGAAGTGACGCCGCCACCGGCACCATGGGGACATTAATAAAACGGGCTAATGGACGAGGCGGCCCGGGGACGCCTCGTCCATGGACTTATTGTGCTTCGAAGGTAAATGACTGCCCGGCCAGCGCGGCTTCTACCATGAGGCCACCTTTGGCTGCGGTAAATACCGCCATGCCGTTGATATAGGCAGCCTTGGCAGCCTGACTGCCGCCAGCCTGACCGGCACCGGCCGAGTTACCTGTGGTACCGGCCTGAGCATTGGCACCGGCATTGATGGCCACGGCGGAAGCCTGGGCGCCGAACTCAAAGCTGCCACTGGTAAAGTCACGGTAGGCCTGTGCATCCTTGAAGAAAATAATCTCACTGTAGGCTTGACCGCCGATTTGGAAGCCAATGGAAACCTGAGTCATGCTCGAGTCACCTGTATAGGCACCACCGCGATAGACGCGCCCCTTACCATAGGCAGCTCCTATACCAAGTCCCCCTTTCCCTATGGTAGGGAAAATTGCATAACCATAGGCTGAATCGAAGAATTTATGGGTTTCGCTGGCTTGTTTGAAGGTGGCTATGGCGCTGCTGTAGCTGTCATTGGCGCTGGCTGTCGGGGCCAGTAGCAGGCTGCCTACCAGAGCAACGAGGGTAAATAGGGTATTTGAAATAGTTTTCATAATGAACCTCCAAATTGAGAGTCTTGGGCTCCCGGTCAATGGGGACTGGATACCTTTGGCTACTCTTGAGCTTACTTGTCCGACAGCAAAAATACAGAGGGGTAGACTAAAAAAGCGCCGGCAATGGCGCTTTTTGGAGTGAATGTCAGCCAAAGTTCAGTTAACTAGAGTTCAGCTAACCAGAGTTCAGTTAACCCGGCTCCGTTCAAGTACTAAGATAAGGGTTTGCCGAGAACATAATGTTCAAACCAGGCCTGATCCCAGTCCATCTTGGCTTGCCTGTGCTTATAGTGGCTCAAACCATGGCCTTCTCCCGGGTAGGTTATTAGCTCCACCGGCACATTCAGGTAATGTTTGAGGGCGCGGTACAACCCTTGGGCATGGCCCAAAGGCACCCTGGCGTCTTTCTCTCCAATATGGATAAGTGTCGGGGTCTTTATCTTGTCTGCCTGTGTCAACGAAGATCCATGGGTATAGGCCTCGGGTTTTTCCCATGGTAAGCCTTGCATAAAGTTGACCACATGTCCGGGCGTATCCTCCAGCATCCATTGCAGACGTTGATCGAATACTCCGGCCCCAGAACTGGCGGCCTTGAATCTGTCGCTGCTGGCGATAAGTGCATTGGTCAGATAGCCGCCGTTGCTCCAGCCCATGACAGCTAACTTGTCGGCATCGACCAGGCCTTCGGCAATGAGTTTGTCCACGCCGGCCATGATGTCGTTTACCTCAATCGCGTGTTCATGGCCCACCAGGTCAGTGAGGAACTTGTCGCCATAGCCGGTAGAGCCGCGGTAGTTGGGCGACAACAAGGCCCAGCCGTTGGCGGCAAAAGTGGCACGGCCATAGGATCTGTGTTGCAGTGCAAATGGGGTGGCGGCAGTGGGGCCGCCGTGAATTTGCACGACAAGCGGCAGCGGGCCATCGGCTTTGCGATAGCCGGGTGGTAATTCCAGTATGCCTTCAACTTGTGTGCCATCGGCGGCTTGCCACTTGACTATGCTCAGCTGTGGCAGCAGCCAGGAATCGGTTTGCGGATTGATGTGGGTCAGGCGTTTGGCCGGTGCTTTGCGCTTCTCGGCGTTGGCGATAAACAGATCGTAGAAGTGATCCAGGCCGTTATGGCTGAACGCCAGTTGCTTGCCGTTGTGACTGAAACTGTAGCTGCCGATGACGGTATCATTCTGTAGCAGGGTTCGGGTGTTGCCTTGTTTCAGATCATTGATTTCGGTGCAGTAGATGCGCACCAGTGCGTGATCGGCACCGCGATAGCAGATATCTTCGCTACCCGGACGCCATTGGATGTCGCCGCCACTGAGTGTCATAGCGCCCTGGCGTTTAACACTCAAAGGTGCCTGTTCGGGTTTACTGGTATCACTGATAAACAGATTGCCGGGATGGCCGTCGAAGTCGATTCTGAAGGCGAGGCGGAGGTTGTCCTCTGCCCAGCTCAGCCCCAGCAACCAGCCGTAGGGAGAGGGCGCCTGTTCACGCCAACGCTGGTCGGCCAGAATCTGATTGGTGGCGTTTTTGATATCGAAGACTTCTACCTGGGACCCACCTTCCAGATTGACCAACTCATTGTCTTCTGTGGTGATCCGTGCCAGTTTATTGCCATCTTGGCTGACGCTGAATTCCCAAACCACCTTGTCATCATCCAGCAGCAACTGTTTGCGAAAATGCTGCAGATCCAGGCGGTAAAGGGGGTTGGTATCGCGGCTGCCATGAGCATACTCAGGGCCTTGGTGAGCGGCGCGCATATCGGCCCAGGGATCTTTATCTGTCAGGGTTTTATGGGTCAGGAAATAGAGCTGACTGCCATCGTCACTCAGTTGGTAACTCTTGACGCCACCGGCCTCCTGGGTAACGGGAACGGCTTCGCCGCCCTGAATCGCAAGGCGATAAATCTGTGGCTTGGCGTTGAATGGGGCCGGCTGCTCGGCATCGCCGCGACTGCTGAGGAAGTAGATATATTGGCCATCGGGACTCCAACTGATAGCGCTTTCACTCTCGTTGCTGAAGGTCAGGCGTTTGCTTTGGCGGCTCTTGCTGTCGACCAGCCAGATGTCTTTCTGAGCCTTATCCAGATTTTTGTCCCAGCGTGACTCCAACCAGGCAGCCATTTTGGCGTCCGGGCTGAGAGCGACCTGGCCCATGTTGGCTATCTCGAAAAAGTCCTGGTTGGTTATTTTATGTTGCCGCTCTGCGGCCAAGGCCTGGGTTCCCATACCGATAAAGCATAGGGCCAGCAGGCTGTAGCTGTTAGGCAATCCCATCTCTGTTCCTTTGTTTTTGTTATTAAAAGCCGCATTAGATTAACGTAAAGGCCACAACCTGGGCGATGTTACTTATCTTTTTTTTCGCGCAGTATCTCATTGAGAAAATCCAGCTCCTCTTTATCGAGCGGCTGTTTGGGTACAGAGGTGCCCTGGGGACGGGATTCGCGTCCACGCAGATAGGCGGCACGGGTGAGCTGATTGAGGCCGTAGATGGCCAGCAGATAGAGGGTCAGCAGCAGCGCCAGCCTCGGGATTGCCTGCGCCACAACCGAAAATTGATCGCCGAGAAACAGAGTCAAGAGTACGGCAATATTACGAACCAGCCAGTTCAGAATCAGCGCCAGAGTCAGCACCAGCAGCCCGTTGTTGCGTAGTTGTCGCAGCCGATTTTCCTGTTGATCCAGCGTATGGTAGTAGTGCTGCATCAACTGTAACACCAATACCAGATACAGGGTGGTTTGCAGTAACAGCAACAGCGGTAATAGCAATGAACCCCAACTCAGGCTGGGGTGGTACCCCAGTAAGGCCACACCTGTGACCAGGCTGGGATTGAATAGCCACAACAACATTACCAGACACATGGCAAGTATGGATGGCAACAGATGCTTGAGCGGCAACTTTGCATCTATAGTCGGCCTGAGTTGCTGCTTCAGGTATTGGTACAGAGCCGGCATTAACAGGAAGTACAACGGCAGCAATAACAGAAACAGTAGATGGATAGGCGCCGGAGTATTATCGTGGTTGAACAGGCCGGTAAAGAAATAGAGCGCCATCAAGGCAAAGATACCGGCGAGTAGCAGACGTTGGTTATGGCTGTCCTGATAGACAAAACGTGCGTAGATGGATAACACCAGGCAATGCAGGCCTCCAAGTAGCGATAGCCACCAGTAAGCTTGGGTAAAAATGTCGCTGAATGCAGTCATCTGACCCCCTTAACGACATTCTTATCTCAGCCACTTGAGGGGCGCAACAAAAAAATAGTTAGTTTCTGCTGTTCTGCATGCGTTTATGGCGGTTTGAGGCGTCTTTCGGTGGCTTGCCCGGCGCGGCTTTGCGTTCGCACCAGAGGTGGCGCAGAGCCAGTATGGGATGGCTCAACAGCATTCTTGGGCCGGCATAACGCATTACCTGACGCATCTGCTCTTTGGGTTCAGGTTTGTAGCAGTGTACCGGACATTTATTGCAGGTGGGCTTGCTTTCACCGTAGGGGCAGCGGTCGAGACGGGTATGGGCATATTCCATCAAGGCCTGACAGTCGGGACAGAGGCTGCCATCGTCGCTTCTGGGATGATGGTCACGGCAGTAGATCCACACCATGGCAGAAACAGTGCGGAATTCGGTCAGCAGTTTTCCTTGCAGCAGTTCCATAGCCTTACCTTAGTAAATGACTCAACTATGGTTATCTTAGTCCTGAGAAGGGGGCTGGTTCAAAGTCAGTGGCAGGAATTATGAAGGTGCGCACAAAATGAAGCTTTATGCGCACTCAAGGTTAAAGTGCAGGTTTACTCTAGATGTGGATAACTTTATCGGCTTCCAGGGTCCAGCGGCTCAAATCGCCGAGCGTGCCAATGGCAGCGCCATCCAGCAACATGTCGGCCACTACGCCGCGGGCCTCAACACAGGTCTTGCACAGCAGTAGAGGGACGCCTTGGGCGGTAAGAATTTCGAACATCTGCTGCAGGTTGTAGCTGAGATCCGGCGTATTCTGGCCTTTTACTGCTCCAAAGACAGCGTCTGACATCAGGAATAACTTGAGTTCCACTTCGGTTTGCTCCTGGTCTTTCAACGCCAGGGCAATACGCAAAGTGTTGAATAACTTTTCTGTGCCATAAGGGCTGGCATGCGCCACTATCAGTAACTTTTGCATCTGAATCCTTGTTTGCCATTCTTGGGATCAAAACTCATAGAGTGTATCAGTTTTGGCGTTGTTAATGGCAGATTGAGCTTCACAGACCGAGTTTCACTCGCAAAATGCGTCTCAAACCGGGAAGAAAAAGCATAAATACTTGATTTATACTAAGACGATACTCTATTAATATCGGTTAAACTCTGTGCAGAGAAGGGTGGCTTTGGCAGATTGCCATTACCACAAAACAGGGCTGTCAGTTGGCCCGGCACTCAAAAAATGGTGGACGAAGATGTTTAAAATCCTGGTCATAGTCTTGTTGGTCGCAGCGGGTATTTTCCTCTACAACAGAGCGCAGCGTCTGGCAAAAGAGGAGCGTGATGAGGCGCTCAAGCTCAAAGATAGGGCTTCAGCCATGCCTCAGGCGCCACAGGCCGAGACAGCAAGCGAGACTCAGGAGGGGCACCAGAGTGTCGATTTGGATTTTGCCGAAACGAAAGAGCAAGCTGAATCTCAGCCGTCGGCTGAGCAAGTGGTTACCGAGTCGCCTGAGCTTGATTCTCAAACCGAAAACAGTGCGTCAGAGGTGGAAGTCGGCCGCGCCGAGGTCGAGACTGTCCTGCCAGAGCCAGAGCCAGAGCCAGAGCCAGAGCCAGAGCCAGAGCCAGAGCCAGAGCCAGAGCCAGAGCCAGAGCCAGAGCCAGAGCCAGAGCCAGAGCCAGAGCCAGAGCCAGAGCCAGAGCCAGAGCCAGAGCCAGAGCCAGAGCCAGAGCCAGTCAAGGCGGCTGCACCGGATATCAGTTGGGGCAATATCACCCTCAAGCGGGCGATGGAGCAATATCAGGCTGCTGAAGGTGCCATCGAAGCGCATGATGCTTTACTGGCCGTGATAGGTGAATGCTACAAACAGCGGAAAAACAGCAAGTATCTGCAGTTGGGGCAAGAGTACGATACCGCATACAGTGCATTGTTTGCCGCCAGTCGGGAGAAAGTGATCAGCAAATCACCCAAGGCTGAGTTCAAGGGCACAGGATTTATGCAGCTCTCCACCCTGTGCAACGATGCCGGCCGTTTCGATGCCGCCATAGCCCTGTGCAACAAGGCGATTGAATATGGGCTACAAGATGGCACAGTCACAGGTTTTGAAGGTCGTATTAAGCGTATCGAAAAGGCCAGAGATAAAGCCTTGGCTTGAGTACAAAAGTCGATTCAATGTGTAGAATCAAGCAAGGAGGGCCGGGCTAACTGCCGTGTCACTTCTTCCCAAGCTAAGCGAGCCTGCGGGTTCGCTTTTTTTATTGATGGAGAGCCGCAATGAAACCAGCGACTTTATGGGTTGCACTTACTTCGCTGTTGCTGCTGGCAGCTTGCAGCAAACAACCGCAATGGACTCTGTTTTACTATCCGGATATACAGCAGCTGGATATAGACAAGCCGGATACCCAGCCGCAAGCGGCCGAGAAAATGGACCGTTATCATGCTATTGCCGGTTACTATCAAACTCTGCAGCAGTGTCAGGACAAGGGCAGAGGTATGCAACACCTCAATGAAGGCAAGGGCAGCTTCGAGTGTGGTCACAACTGCCGTCTCGACGACAGGGATATGGTAATCTGTGACCAATGGCACAATAACGGCCCCTAAGGGACATGAAATTTAAACAGGATTACTTCACCCGCCTGGCGGGATTTTACCAGCAGGTACTGCCCGCCGGGTTACCTTCGCCCCATTGGTTGGCCTGGAGCGATGATGCGGCGGCGCTTTTGGGCCTGAATGGCCCCAGTGAAACCCTGCTGCAGCAACTCGCCGGCAACCAAAGAATGCCGGGCGCCGAATATTACGCCCAGGTCTATAGCGGGCATCAGTTTGGCGGCTACAGCCCCAGGTTGGGTGATGGCCGTTCGATCATTCTCGGTGAGGCACTGGGGCCAGAAGGTGCCTGGGATCTGGCCTTGAAGGGGGCGGGACCCACGCCATACTCACGTCACGGTGATGGCCGTGCTGTGATGCGTTCGGCGGTGCGCGAGTTTCTGGTGTCCGAGGCGCTGTATCATTTGGGCGTACCCACCACCAGGGCGCTGGCGGTGATCGGCTCTGAGTTGCCGGTGTGGCGTGAGTCGCTGGAAAAAGGCGCCATTACCGTGCGCTTGGCCCGCAGTCATATACGTTTTGGTCACTTCGAGTATTTCTGTTACAGCGAGAAGGGTCAGGCCGACAAGCTCAAGCAGCTGCTCGATTTCACCCTGAGCCAACATTATCCCCAGCTCAGCCTGGACTATGAGGGCTACAAGGCCTGGTTTGCGCTGGTGGTGCGTGATACCGCGCGCATGATAGCCCACTGGCAAGCGGTGGGTTTTGCCCACGGGGTGATGAATACCGACAATATGTCGATTCTCGGCGACAGTTTTGACTTTGGCCCCTTCGCCTTCCTCGATACCTTTAAGGAAGACTTTATCTGTAACCATTCAGATCCCGAGGGGCGTTACGCCTTCGGTCAGCAACCCGGCATCGGTTTGTGGAACTTGCAACGTTTGGCGCAGGCGTTGACGCCCGTGCTGGCTTCCGATGACTTGATAGCCGCGCTCAATACCTATCAGCACGAATTGGTGCAGCAATATCTTGGCTTGATGCGCGCCAAGTTGGGGCTGGCGCCCTTGGCCGAAGGTTTAAGCCTTAATGACCGGCTGGAGCAGGACAACAAGGACCTGGCACTTATCGGCGCTTTTACCGGCTTGCTGGAACAAAACGCCTTGGACTACACCCAGAGCCTGCGCCGCTTCGGCGAGCTGGACCCCAAGGCAGAAAACAGCAGTCTGAGGGATGATTTTATCAATCGTCAGGGCTGGGATGATTGGCTGCCCGAGTACCGGCGCCGTATCGATATCCGCCAGGGGCTTGAACAGTGGCAGGCCGAGCGCCGGGCCCATAACCCCAAATATATCTTGCGCAACTATCTGGCTCAGGAAGCGATAATTGCCATCGAAGAGGAGGGCAATAGCCAGCCGCTTGAGCAGTTGTACCAGCTCCTCAGGCGTCCGTTCGATGAGCAGCCTGAGATGCAGGAGTTTGCCAAGCGACCACCGGATTGGGGGCAGGGGTTGATCATGTCCTGCAGCAGTTAAGAAATAGGATTAAAAGATGCAGTATCAAAATCTTAGCTTGGATCCCGAGCATAAAACCTTGTCGATGACGGCCAGGGTCGAGTTTGAAGCCTTCGACAGCTTTGCCGAGCACCTGTGCCGGGCGCTCGATGCCAAGGTGCTGGAGCGGCAATGGGGGGCAGATCGTCACCAATGGTTGCTGGATTTTGAAGGCAGTCTCTTGTGGCTCAACTATGAGTTCTACGGTGATGTGTGCTGGTTAAGCTGCCAGAGTGAACAAGACTGGGAAGTATTGGTATATCTGAAACATTTACTGGAGTCACAGGCATGACAGAAAAGCAGGCCACGGCGGAGTTTCATTATCGGGATCTTTCCCCTGAACTGATTTTGGATGCCATCGAAAGTCTGGCGATTTACCCGGAGACGGGACTGACGCCACTCAACAGCTATGAGAACCGGGTCTATCAGTTTCGCTGCGATCGCGGTCAGAGGTACGTGGTTAAGTTCTATCGCCCCGAACGTTGGACCTATGCCCAGATTTTGGAAGAACATGAATTTACGTTCGAGCTGGCCGAAGCCGAGATCCCCATTGCCGCCCCTGTGGTGCTCGACGGCCGCAGTCTGCATCACTTCAAAGAGTGGCGTTTCGCGCTGTTTCCTTCCATAGGAGGTCGCAGCTTTGAGGTGGACAACCTGGATCAGATAGAGGGCGCCGGCCAGTTTATCGGCCGTTTACACCAGTATTCCCGTGGCAGCCTGTTCAAACAGCGCTTGAACCTGACGCCGACAACCCTGGGGACTCCGGCGCTGGAACAACTGCAGCACACAGAACTGATCCCGAACGCTTTGCGGGAACATATGCTCGAGGCGGCATCCAGCCTCTTTTCTGAGCTGCAGTTGCGCTGGCAAGGTATCGAATACCAGAGTATGCGCCTGCATGGAGATCTGCATCCCGGCAATATTCTCTGGACCCCCAATGGCCCTGGGTTTGTCGATCTCGACGATGCCTGCAACGGCCCTGCGGTGCAGGATCTGTGGATGATGCTATCCGGTGACAGGCAACAACAGACGCTGCAACTGGAAGTCTTGCTGGAAGCCTACGAGGCTTTCTCCAACTTCGATACCAAGGAGCTGCAGTTGATAGAGCCACTCAGGGCTCTGCGAATGTTGCATTACAACGCCTGGTTGGCCAAGCGTTGGGACGATCCCGCGTTTCCGCGCCATTTTCCCTGGTTTGCGACCGAAGAATACTGGCGACAGCAGTTGCAGGCCTTTAAAGAACAACGGCAGCGTCTGGACGAAGCGCCACTGAGCCTTATTCCCTATTGAGTGGTACTGAGACCCAAAGGCGATACCTGAAGGGGCTTGGATTTAACAAAAAGGGAACTCAGGGCTTGAGTTCGACTCAAAAAGAAGATTATGTTATTCAGCAATTCCAGCAGTGTTGGCTGAAATTTTAATAAACAAGGAACTCCAATGAAGAAAATCCTGATGTTGGCAGCAGCATTTTTGCTGCTTCCCCTGGCGGCCACAGCGGCCCAGTACAAAGAAGGCGTGCATTATACTGTGGTCAGTGAAGGCCCTGCGTCCGCTAAGCCTGAAATCACAGAGTTTTTCTCTTTCTACTGTCCCCATTGCTATAACTTCGAAAAGAACGTGATCCCCAAGCTGAAGGCGCGTTTGCCCGAAGGAGTCGCTTTTGAGCAAAACCATGTCGACTTTATCGGTCGCGAGATGGGGGTGGAGATGTCCCGTGCTTTCGCCACTGCCGAAGTGCTGAAGGTGTCTGACAAGGTCAATCATGCCATGTTCAGTGCGATTCAGGACAAGAAGCAACACTTCACCAATCGTGATGACATCAAGGCGCTCTTTGTGGCCAATGGCGTAGATCCCAAGCAGTTTGATTCTGCGGCCAACTCTTTTATGGTCAACAGCATGATGGCCAACATGAAGCGCAACACAGAAAACGCCAAGATCTCAGGTGTGCCAGCGCTGGTAGTGAATGGTAAGTATCGAGTTGAAACTGGTGCCATCAAGTCTTATGACGAGATGCTGGATATTGCTATCTACCTGACTCAGTTGAAGTAATTCGGTATATAGATACCAAAAGGGCCGACATGGCCCTTTTTTGTTACCCGGAAATACTGGTAGAAACCCCAAAAAAAACCGTACTCCTTGGTCGCAAGAAGTACGGATTAGAGCCATAAGGCTCAGTTTTTACCCTGAGTAACGCGATCACTCTAACAGTGCGTCAAAAAATTGGCAAGTGATGTGTTTTTGACTTTGCTTGTCAGGTATGGATGTATAACAGGAATATTTTTACAACAAAGACTTCTACTTACGATTTTTGGCTCATTTTACTGAATTGAGATGAAACCTTCTGCCGGGTTAGGAGGTCAAAACTTCGGGATCGGAAATCAACTAAAGGAGGTTTCTCGTGCGTGTATTTCCTGTCTATGCTCCCAAGCTGATTGTCAAACACGTAAGGATATTTTTGACCGGCGCCGTCTGGGTGAAAGATCTGGGAAGATTAGAGTTTGATAAGGGGCGCTTTTTGCTGCCGAGAAAAAGCCTGCCAAAGGTAAAGCAGGCTATCATGGAATTGAACGAACTCATTGAAACTCAGAATAGTCAAGCTAAAACCGTTTAGATTCAGTTGACTTCGTCGTTGAGCAGACCAACAAGGCCGGTAACTTTCTCGTTCCACGAGTTGAGATCTTGCTGAAGTTGTTGGTTTTGCTCTATCAGATGAGCATTTTTCTGCTTTTCTTCTTCCAGCTCCATTTTCAGAAGCTCAATATTTTCGAGCGCAGCCTGGATTTTGGTCTCCAGTTTGGACAGTAATTCTAGGCTCATACAGGAGTCCTTAAATAGTTGGGCGAATGAGATATTGATTCTATCAGTGCCACTGGCTTAAGGAATAGCTCTTATCTCCAAGTGTCCAAAAAATATGCGATAAAATTGGTTGTTTGATAGTTTTTTTCACTTATCTGAATCCCGGCTGTCCCAAGTGAGCTTTTGCCGGATAAAATAATAATTTTCGCCCCGGAACCCAGCCGATGACAATTCAACGTATCGATACCAATCCACGCATGAGCAGCATAGTGATCCACAACAACACGGTTTATCTTTGTGGTCAGGTTGCCAAGGATAAGTTCGCCGATATTCAGCAGCAAACCCGAACCATGCTCGAAGAAGTGGATGAGCTGCTCAAGCGGGCTGGCAGCAGTCGTGAACGGATCCTCTCAGCGACTATCTACCTGAAACAGATGAGTGATTATGATGCCATGAATGCCATCTGGGATGCCTGGTTACCGGCAGGGCATGCACCGGCTAGAGCCTGTGTGGAGGCCGCGATTGCCGAGCCCGAGTATCTGGTGGAAATTTCAGTTATCGCGGCGATTTAAATCTCACTGCCGGCCGAGGCAATCAGCACCCGGCCAAATTCAGCGCCTTCCTGCTCAGGAGTGATTGCCAGCAGCTGATCCATACGAATGGCGCGGTTGCTGGTGGTCGTTTGCACCAACAGCCACTCGCTCTTGTCGGGACGGGTCTCGGTGATCAGCGCCTTGCCATGAAGTATCTCTCCTTGCAACAGCTCTATTTTCAGCGGATAACCGCGAATACAGGCCAACTCGAGGTAATCATAGCGGCCGCAATCTATCGCTTGGTAAGGTTTCATATTTTAGTCTTTTAGTTTGAAGTTAAATAATAATCTTCCTGATAGAAGCTGGCACTAATCGGAATTAAGTCAATATCTAAGCAGAATGGTATAAAAGTAGCCTGATTTTTCACTTATACCAAAATAAGTTGCAGCAAATTGTGAGGTCAGGAATGAAACCGAATGGCAGCTTGGAGGGACTAGCGGGGCGGGACAAGCACAGAGACTGTGCTCAATGCTGATGGTTCTTGGTTTGAGAGTGGGGCTACCACACCCGCCTCATGGGAAGGGTATCGGGTATTCGCTTAATGGCATTAATCTATTGATTTAAGCTTATTGTTGTTTATTGCTTATAAAAGATTTGTGTATTTTCTAGGCTAAAGTAGAATTTGAGTAAATAGTTACTCATTAATTGTCTTTTTTGGATTTAATGAGTACTTAGTTACTCATAGTGTCTTTAGGAGCGCTCATGGAACATTTAACCATTCAGGCTTTTATCAATAGCCAATGGATAGATATTGCCAAGCTCTCTTTTCCAAACAGCGCACAAGGTCATTATCGGCTTACCTCGTTAGATTACGAGCAAGATTATGCCCTGGCAGAGCTCAATAAAGACGACATGCATGCCGTTTCGATAAACCACCCTGTCAGCCTGTTTTTTGAAGAGCCGAGGTGGCTTTGTTTCCTCGATGACATCATGCCTGACGGTGCAAGTCGCCGCTACTGGCTTAAGTACTTCGATATCGCAGATCTGAGCTTAGATGAGCAAAATTTTATCCTGTTAAAGTTTGGCACTATCGCGCCGGTAGGTAATTTACGGGTCAAGGAATCATTGCCTGAGCGCTCAGTCATTGCTGACAGGCTGACATTCACCGTGGATGACGTTAAAAATCGCGCGGCTGATATTCTGGATTACGCACAATACCGAGGCGCTGCTGCTGGTGGTGCAACAGGAGCTGGCGGGGAAGCACCCAAGTTGCTGTTACGTTGTGACGATGAGCAAAACATCTGGATTGATAGCTATCAGGACGACCAACAAAACCGAGACCTGCATTATTTGGTGAAATACCCAAGAGGCTCACGTTCACCCGTTGATTGTGACATCTTGCGAGCAGAGTACCACTATTACCACGAGCTGGCAGAAATGGGCTTTGAGACTATTCCAACGGCCAATATGCGACTCGAGGAGGGCCATTCCTACCCATCATTGTGGCTGCCGCGTTTTGATATTTATTTCAATGAACTCGGCCAGCAGCGTTACGCAATGGAATCGGTTTACTCGATACTGGGTAAAGCTGCCGGAGTTACCTTAGATCACGAGCAAACCATAAGAACGCTCGTCCACAAGATCACTCATAGCCATATGGTCTTAGAGCAAGGTTATCAGTTTGATATTCAGGCTTTTGTGCTTGAGTTGGTTCAGAGAGACTTACTCAATATCCTATTTGGTAACAGCGATAACCACGGGCGTAATACCGCATTTCTTAAAGGTGATGGTTGGATAAAGCTTGCCCCTATCTATGACTTTGCACCAATGAAGGCTGATCCTGAAGGGGTGGCCAGAACCACAAAGTGGCAATCACCGCTCGAAGTTGGGGGTGAGTATGACTTTCAAGGTATTGCCGATTCGTTGGCCGATTTGGTGCCTGCTCAAGAGTTAATGGCAGCATTAAAGCTCACCGCCCAGCAATGTCTTAACTTGAAGCAGCGCTTAATTGCGCGTGGTGTACCGGAACGGATTATCGATATGCCTGCGATTGGCTTTACTTATATCGAAGACAAGCTAACAAGGTGGGGATTGGTATGAGTGATAAAACATCTACCCTTGAGTCTGCTAAAGAGGCTATTGCTCGTCTTAGAGCTAATCGTCGGCAAGCTGGTGACGTTGTAATTGAAGCGTCACAATATCAGCTCTCACTAGACGCTGAAGAGACTCACGCAAAGCAAGCTCCCCCTCCCCAACGTGCTTCCAAGCATAGCGGGAGGGTGAGTACTGTTGAGAGACGTAAGGCCATCGAAGGCGTTACGCAAAGGCTATTACGCGGAGAACTTACTCAAGGGCAAGCTCTTAAAGCTTTACGTATTGAGGTTTTAGGCCTAACCCAAGACGAGTATGCAAATTTGGCTAAAGTGTCACGTAAGACCCTCTCTGACGTTGAGAACGATCGGGGTAGCTATAAGACTGATATTCTCGACCGATTGTTTAAACCCTTTGGCCTGAGAGTGGGGATTGTGCCTATCTCTACCGGCATCAAATAACGACTATGGTCGTGCCTTTGTGGGGAGAATAAATACAGTATCATACTGTATTTATTCTCGATTACCCGGTGGTTTCCTTGCTCAATAGTTA